>JASBVW010000022.1 GCA_029961005.1 Bacillota bacterium | reverse complement strand
CAGAACCTCTGCCCACGGCCGAAGCTATTCTGGAGGCGCGCCGCTCTCATCCCGGCAAACCGGTGGTAGCCAGTTTCATCGGGGGCGAGGCGGTGGCCCAGGCCGCCCAGCGGTTGACCGAAGGGGGGGTGCCCTGTTTTGCCTTTCCCGAGCCTGCGGTGTCCGCCCTGGCCAGCCTGGTGGACTACGCCGAGCGGGCCAGGAAAGAGTGGAA
This sequence comes from Bacillota bacterium, assembly GCA_029961005.1. Classification (GTDB taxonomy): domain Bacteria; phylum Bacillota; class UBA5301; order JASBVW01; family JASBVW01; genus JASBVW01. The sequence goes on along the minus strand of JASBVW010000022.1, from coordinate 10,839 downwards.
CGGCCAGAAGCCGGACCTGGCGGTCAACCGCGCGGCGGTGGAGCAGATCCTGGCAGAGGTGCGCCGGGAGAAGCGCCGGCTGCTTTTAGGGAGCGAAGCGGCCCGGGTGGTGGAGGCCTACGGCGTTCCCGTCGCTCCTTCCGTGCTTGCCCGTTCGCCCCAGGAGGCAGCCCGGGCGGCACAGGAGCTGGGCTTTCCCGTGGTCTTGAAGCTGGCCGCCCCCCAGGTGCAACACAAGACTGATCTGGGCGGGGTGCGCCTCAACCTGCGGACGCCGGAGGAGGTCGAGCAGCAGTACGAAGAGATGGTTCACCAGTTCCAACGCCGTTCGCCGGCGGTAGAGGTCTACGGGGTGGAGATTCAGCCCCTGCTCCCACCCGGGCGAGAGCTGATCGTGGGCATGGTGCGCGACCACCAGTTCGGCCCCATGCTCATGTTTGGCTTGGGAGGGATCTACGTCAACCTGTTCCGCGACGTCTCCTTCCGCGCCGTGCACGGCTTGACCAAACAGGAGATTGAGACCATGATCCGCGAAACGAAGGCCTTTTTACTCCTGCGCGGGGCGCGAGGTGAGCCGCCGGCTGATCTCCCGGCCGTCGTGGACGTGCTGAGCCGGGTGGCGCGCCTGGTGAGCGATTTCCCCGAGCTGATGGAGCTGGACATCAACCCCCTCTTTGCCTACGAAAAAGGGGTGGCGGCGGTGGACGTCAAGATTACCTGGCGTGAGGTGAGAAAGCGTGCAAAGCCTGGTGATAATCAATAGCGGCAAAACTCCATCTGTGGGGCTGGCCTTGAAGCTGGTGCAGGAAGGGAAGAAGGTCTCCTACTTGAAGCCGGTGGGCAATGTGGTCGACCTGGGCCGGCGGGAGGACGACGATACCGTGCTGATGAAGGAAGTGTTGGGCATGGAGGAGTCCCTGGGGGAGATCACCCCTTTGACCGTGGGCGCCTCCTTTATCCGCTATCAGCGCTCCTCCGCCGAGTACCTGCACCGGATCAAGGAATCTCACCGCAAGCTGGCGGCCAAGAGCGATCTGGTGATTATTGAGTCCGGCCCCTCTCCGGAGCTGCTCTTCAGCATAGGTCTGGACGCCGCCACCATAGCCCAGGAACTGAAGGCGGCCGTGGTCATGGTCAGCAAGGCGGCGGACGACTGGGATCTGGATCGAACGCTGCTCTTCAACGAATACCTGCGCAGCCGCCAGCTCCGGGTCCTGGGGACCATCTTCAACCACGTGTCCAAGCAGGTGATGGACAAGGTGCGGGGAGTGTACCAGCCGCTCCTGGAGGAAAAGGGTTTCCCTGTCTTGGGGATCGTGGCGGCGCAGCGCGACCTGACCCTCCCCACTGTGCGCGAGGTGTGGGATATCTTGGGGGGCGAACTCCTAGAAGGCGAGGAGTACCTGGACCGCCGGGTGGAGGAGATCATGATCGGGGCCATGAACCTGGAGAGCGCCCTCACCTTCTTCCGCCGCGCGGTCAACAAGGCGGTGGTGACCGGCGGTGACCGCACCGGGGTGGCCTTGGCTGCCTTGGAGACCGATACCTCCGTGCTGATTCTCACGGGAGACGTCTACCCAGACGTCAAGGTGGTGGCCCGGGCCCACGAAAAAGGGGTTCCCGTGATTCTGGTGCCTACAGATACCTACACCACCGTGGAGCGGCTGCACCGCGTAGCCAGGAAGATCCGGCCCACCGACACTGCCGCCATCAGCCTGGCCCGGCAAAACGTGGAGGAGCACGTGAACTGGGCACAACTCTTTCAGGCTTTGGAGGAGGCCCGGGCGTGACTCTGAGCGGAGAAGAGCTCCGGGCGCTCCTGGCGCGCCTGGAGGGGCGGGGATACAAAGCCTACCAGGAGATCAAGGGCCGCTACGAGCTGGGATGGTTTACTCTCCTGATCGACCGGGTGCAGCCCGACCCCTATGCTCCTCCCTCCCGCCTCAGGGTGCGCCTTCCCATGGCTCGGGCCGGCTTACCCCCTGATCTGTATGCCAACCGCGTCCGGCGCCTGGCCCTGGAGGACTTCCTGCTGCGCTCCTTTTGGGGCGCCCTGGGCCGCAGCAGCCGGGGTGGACCCGGGGAGGGTTATCTGCGCGTGGAGCGCCCGAGTCAGGCCGTGTTGGAACGCTCAGCGGTGATGGTGGGGCCGGAAGCGGTAGAGGTGCGGCTGTGGGCCGGCCTGCCAGCCCGCGGGCGCTCTATCCTGGGCCGGGTGGCGGCGAAGCTCCTGTTAGAGGAGCTGCCCCGGGTGGTGGAGGAGGGGCTCCTGTATGCCAACCTGGATGCCCGGGCCTTGGCCCGGCAGGTAGATCTGATCGAGGACGTGGAGGCCATCCGGGCTGCCCTCCCCGAGCGCGGGCTGGTGGCCTTCGTGGGGGACGGCTCCATCTTACCGCGCCGCAGCGGCGTGGACGACCGGCCGCTGTCGGCGGAGGAGGCGGTGCCTTTCCAAGCGCCCCCTTCCTTGAGGGTCGCCTTTTCTGTGCCGCACGGCGGCCAGGTGACCGGCTTGGGCATCCCGCGCGGCATCACCCTCGTGGTGGGCGGAGGTTATCACGGCAAGAGCACCCTTTTGCGGGCTTTGGAGGTGGGGGTTTACCCCCATATACCCGGCGACGGGCGGGAGTATGTGGTTACCCTTCCCTCGGCCGTCAAGATCCGAGCGGAGGACGGGCGCTACATCTCGGCGGTGGACATCAGCAACTTTATGGCCGATCTGCCTTCGGGCGACGATACGCGGGAGTTTTCGACCCTCAACGCCAGCGGCAGCACCTCTCAGGCGGCCAATATCGTCGAGGCCCTGGAGGCAGGGGCGGAGCTCCTGTTGGTGGACGAAGACACCTCCGCCACCAACTTCATGATCCGGGACGCCCGCATGCAGCGGCTGGTCTCCCGCGAGCGGGAGCCTATTACGCCGTTTTTGGACCGGGTACAGGACTTGAAGCGGGCTGGCGTCTCCTCCATTCTGGTCTTGGGCGGGTCGGGCGATTACTTCGACGTGGCCGATTGCGTCCTCATGATGGAGTCCTACCGCCCCCAGGAGGTCACAGCTCAGGCCCGGGAGGTGGCCCGGGCTTTGCCTACCGGGAGGAAGGGCGAGGAGCGCCATCCTTACACTCCACCCCGGGTGCGGGCTCCCCTCCCCTGGCCGGGCGGCGGGGGGGAAGGCGGGGAGGAGAGGATCAAGGTGCGCGCCTCAGGCCAGCTCCAGATCGGCCGGGCGGAGTCGGACCTCTCAGCGGTAGCCCAACTGGTGGAAGAGGGGCAGCTGCGGGCGGTGGGAGAGGCGGTGGGGATACTCCTCTCCTGGGCCGACGGCCGGCGCACGGTACGAGAACTCTTGGCCGAACTGGAGGCTAAGTTGGAGGAGCGGGGGCTCGACTACCTCTCCCCCTACCCCCGGGGCGACCTGGCCCGGCCCCGGCGCTTCGAGATAGCAGCGGCCCTCAACCGCCTGCGCGGGCTGCGCTTCCGCCCGGTGCGGTGACGCGAGGGCCCGTGGACGGAAAGTCAAGGTGGCTCCGGGAGGTCTCCTTGGTGGTAAGCAGGAGGATGGCTCAGTTTTAGCGAATACCTCCACCAAAGTCAGTAAATGGATGAAAAGGAGCGGAGAGGGCCTCCTTTTACCTATACTGGGGCCGGTCCAGCGCGACCGCTTGCTGGGGAGTGGGTCTAAGCCTCGCAGAAGGGGGAGAGGGGAAGGATGAACATCCTGTACAATTTTAAGACGCACCGGAAGCTGCTGATCCTGAACATTTTGCTCATCATCAACCTGGTCTGGATCAGCTACGCCGCCATCCTCAACATGGGCAAGATCAACGGGCTGGTGCAGAGCCTCTACCAGCGGGACCTCCTGGGCATCAGCCTGGTCAAGCAGGTGGAGGTCGAGATTGTCCAGCTGGACGCCGGCTTGATGAACCTCCTGGATCGCTCGGCCCGGGGGCAGACCGTCGGGGCGGGTGAGGTGGAGGCGGCCATCCAGGAGGGGCAGGGCGCTATCCTCAAACACCTGGAGGAGCTGCGCCCCCGCCTGTCCGGCGAGGAGGTGGCCAAGCTGGACGCAGTGAAAAGCGCGGTGGAAGAGGCCACCCGCTTGGCGCGCGTGGTCTTCAGCTACCAGATGGCTGGCCAGAGCGAAGCCCTGGCCCAGGCCCACGAGCAATTCAGGACCGCCATCGACAAGGCGGTCAGCCTGGTGGCGGAGCTGGCCCAGGCCAAGGAGAAGGGCGGGGAGGCGGCCTACCGCCAGTCTGAGCAGTCCTTCTCCGCCACCGTGCGGGGGCAGATCTACATCATCCTGATCGGCGTGCTGATCAACTTCTTCGCCGCTCTCTACATCTCCAACATCATCGTGCGGCCCATGAACCAGTTGATGGGAGCCATCGACCAGGTGGCCGCAGGGGACCTCACCCAGGTGGTGGACATCCAGGCCAAAGATGAGATCGGCATGATGGCGCGCTCCTTCAACCGGGCCCTGCAGAGCATGCGCAACCTGATCGGGCAGGTGGGCAAGACGGCGGAGCAGGTGGCCACCTCCAGCCAGGAGCTGGCGGCCATCTCCGGCGAGGCCGGCAAGTCCACCCAGCAGGTGGCGGCTACGGTGGAGCAGCTGGCGCGAGGGGCGGAGGAACAGGCCAAGAGCGCCAGCCAGGCCGGCGAAGCGGCCAACCAGATGTCCAACCTCATTAAAGAGGTGACCGCCAGCCTGCAGGCCATGGTGGCCGACTCTAAAAAGGCCGCGGAGCTGGCCTCTGCGGGCCGCCAGGCGGTGCAGAAGGCCATTGAGCAGATGGAGTCCATCCGGGCGACGGTCGACAGCTCGGCGGAGGCGGTCAAGGGGCTGGGCGAGCGCTCGCGGGAGATTGGCCAGATCGTGGACGTCATCACCGGGATCGCCGATCAGACTAACCTCCTGGCCTTAAATGCCGCCATCGAGGCCGCCCGGGCAGGGGAGCAGGGGCGGGGTTTTGCTGTGGTGGCTGAGGAGGTGCGCAAGCTGGCCGAGCAGTCGCGGCAGGCGGCGGAGAAGATCGCCAGCCTGATCCACGAGATCCAGGCCGAGACGGGCAAGGCGGTGGAGTCCATGGAGGCGGGGACCCATGAGGTGGCGGCCGGGACTGAGGTCATCGACGGCACCGGCCGGTCCTTCGCCGAGATCGCCGAGGCGGTGGAGACCATGGTGCGGCAGATCAACGCCATCTCTGAAGCTGCCCGGCAGATGGAGGAGAGCAGCAAACAGGTGGTCAAGGCGGTGGAGAACATCGCCAACATCACCGAGGAGAGCGCGGCCAGCGCTGAAGAGGTCTCGGCCAGCGCTGAGGAGCAGACGGCCTCCGTGGAGGAGGTTGCCGCTTCGGCCGATGCCCTGGCCAAGCTGGCTCAGGAGCTGCAGCACGAGGTGAGCAAGTTCAAGATTTGACGGGCTCAGGCTTCCGCAGCGGCCAGCGGTCGGAGGACCCGCTTTTCCGTCACCAGCACGTCCAGGGGCAGGTCGTGGGGCTCCGGAGGGAGAGAGGGAACGAGCTGGAACTCGAAGGCCAGTCCGATGAGAACGGGGCGAGGCGTTTCTCCGCCCTGGCGCCGGCGGGGGAAGAAAGCGGAGAGGAAGCGGTCGTAGTAGCCGGCCCCGTAGCCCAGGCGATAGCCGCGCAGGTCGAAGGCTACGCCCGGCACGAGGATGGCAGCCAGCTCTTCCGGATTGAGGGGGCGGAGATGGCCAGGAGCGGGTTCTTTGATGCCCAGGGGTGAAGTGATCAGCTCGCGGTCCAGCGCGTACACCTCCGAGGCCACCAGGGTCTTGCGCACCCGGTCGGCCACCGGGAGGGCGATGCGCCCGCCGCGGGCTTGTATTTTTTTTAAAATTTCTTCGGCCTTCACCTCATTGCGGAAGGAGAAGTAACCCAAGACTACTCCTGAGGGCTCCTGCAGTTCCGGAAGGCGCAGGGCCAGGCGGGTCACTGCGGCGCTGAGCCGTTCCACCTCTGCAGGGGTGAGGCTCTCGCGCCGGGCCAGAATGCGCCGCCTCCACTCGGACTTGGTTAAGGATGCCATCTCGGTCCTCCTGCGCCGTTTGACTTTATTTTAGGGGGGTGCACACCCGGTGTCAAGCGAGGAACTACACCGGCAGAGGCTGGTTCAGTACCTGAAAGCGGTGGGGTACGTGCGCTCCCGGCCGGTGGAGGAGGCCTTCAGCCGCGTGCCGCGCCACTTCTTCGTCCAGGAGTACACCTCCCCTGCGGCTGCCTACCTGGATGAGGTGGTGCCGTTGCGCCCCGGCATCAGCACCTCCTCGCAGCCTTCCGTCATGGCCCTCATGCTGGAGGCGCTGGGAGTGCAGCCGGGGGAGCGCGTGCTGGAAGTGGGCACGGCTTCCGGTTATGGAGCCGCCCTGCTGGCGGAGCTGGTAGGGAAAGAAGGCGAGGTCTGGACCGTGGAGCTGGAGGAGGACCTGGCGCGCCGGGCGGAGCGCAAGCTGGCCCAGGCCGGGTATGACTGGGTGAGAGTGATCGCGGGGGATGGCCTGCGCCCCCACGTTCCGCCGGGCTCTTTGGACCGGCTGGTCGTCACCGCAGCGGTGGAGTTTTGCCCTCGAGCTTGGGTGGACCAGTTGCGGCCGGGCGGGGTTTTAGTACTCCCCCTGGCGGTTCCCGGGGTGACCTCCTTCCTCTACCGGGCGGAAAAGGTGAGCAGCGGAGGAGGAGCCACCGCGTCCGGTGGGGAAGCGGGCGGCCCCGTGCTGGAGGGCCGGTTCTACGGCGTGCCGGTGGCCTTCGTGTCCCTGCGCCGGGGGGACGCGGGGGGCAGAAAGGGCGCCGCGGAGCCGGGGCGGCTGGAGTGGGGGGAGGCTTGGCGCCGGCTGGAGGGCCTGCTGGCGCAGGAGGGGCAGTTGCTTTCCTGGGAAGAGGAGCTGGGGCTGCGCCTGTGGACCGCCTGGGCGGCCCTGGACCGGGCCGGCCGGGGAGAGAAGGTCGGCCCGGCCGATTTTCTAGCTTCTTCCTTCCTCTCCGGCTGGAAGCGGCACGGGCGGCCTACGCCCAGCGGCTTCCGGCTGCAGGGCTGGTTCGCCCGGCCGGCGGAAAGGGCCGAAGAGGGCCCGCCGTGGTGGTGGCGGTGTGGAGACCTCTGGTTTCGGGTTGACGTATAATGGGGGGTGAGCCGTGACTGTAGCTAATCTTTTAAGCGCGGTGCGCTTGCTTTTGGCGCCGCTTCTGGCCTACCTGCTCTGTTTACCCTGGCCGTGGGGTACCGTCGGCAGCGCGGCCGTGCTTGCCTTGGCGGGGTTGACTGACGTGGCCGACGGTTACCTGGCGCGCCGGTTGAAAGAGGAGACGCTCTTGGGCCGCGTGCTCGACCCGGTGGCAGATAAAGTAGTGGTCTTGACGGCCCTCGCTGCCCTGGCCGTGCGGGGCAAACTTCCGCTCTGGGCGGGTGGGGTACTGGCGGTGAAAGAGGTGGCCCAGGTGGCCGGAGGGGCCTTTCTGTGGCGCAGGTCGCGCCGGGTGATCAAAGCCAGCCCGCTGGGGAAAGGGGCCACCGTTCTCCTCTACCTGGGCATCGCTCTGGCTGTCTTTGCCTGCCCTCTGGCTCAGTTCGTGGTCGGCCTGGGGATACTACTCTCCCTGGGCGCAGGGTGGGGCTACTTGTGCCAGGCCTTCCTCCAAAAGGAAAGGCCGCGCCCTGCGGATGAATGACGCGCGACTCAGGAGGTGGCCTCTGTGTTGCTTTTACTGGTGGTCTCTCTCGTTCCCGGCCTCTTGTGGGTGTGGTTCTTCTACCGGCAGGATCGCTACGAGGCGGAACCCCGCTGGCTGGTCATCCGGGCCTTCTGGTACGGACTGCTGGCCGTTTTCCCGGCAGCTTTAATAGAGTCGTATTTTCAACCCTTTTTGCACCGACCGGACAGCTTAGTCCGGCTCTTTTTGTTTACTACGGCAGGGGTGGGGTTGGTAGAAGAGGTGGCCAAGTTTACGGCCGCTTACCTGGCTGTAGGTTCCTCACCCCACTTTAACGAACCGATGGACGGCATCGTCTATACAGTGGCGGCCGGCCTGGGTTTTGCCGCCCTGGAGAACCTCTTTTACACCCAAGTCTTTGGCTGGGGAGTAGCTCCGGTGCGGGCGGTGGCCACTTCCCTGGCTCACGCCTCCTTTTCCGGCATTGCAGGCTTTTATTGGGGGCTGGGGCTGCTCGATGCAGCCCGGACGCGCCGTTTTCTGGCCCGCGGCCTCCTCTACGCCGTGTGGTGGCACGGACTGTACGACTGGCTGGTCCTGGGGCGGCTGGTCTCCCCCGGGCTGACCCTGGCCTTGCTCTTTGTCATCGTGGCCCACCTCTGGATCCGCATCCGCACCGCCCGGCGCCTTTCGCCGTTTCGCCCCCGACCGCCGGAGGACGGGCCACTTGGCAGCTGAACGGCCTTGTGGTAAAATCAAAATCCGGGTATGGACCGTCGCGGCTGAAAAGGGGGAGGTCCATGTCTGGACATTCGAAATGGGCTAATATCAAACATCGCAAAGAAAAAGCGGACGCGGAGCGGGGACGGATCTTCACCAAGGTAGCGCGGGAGATCACGGTAGCTGCCCGGGAGGGCGGAGGGGATCCGTCCTCTAACTTCCGCCTGCGCATGGCAATCGAGAAGGCCAAGTCCGTCAACATGCCGCAGGAAAACATTCAGCGGGCCATCAAGCGAGGCACGGGCGAGCTGACCAGCGAAGCTCTGGAGTCCGTGGTCTACGAAGGCTACGGACCGGGCGGCATTGCCATCATGCTCGACATTCTGACGGACAACCGGAACCGCACGGCCAGCGACATCCGCCATCTCTTTACCAAGTACGGAGGCAACCTGGGGGAGAGCGGCTGTGTAGCCTGGATGTTCTCCCAAAAGGGCCTTTTGCTGGTGGACCGTTCCGTCGAACCGGGCAGCCGACTTTCAGAGGACGAGCTCCTGCTGTGGGCCCTGGAGGCGGGGGCCGAGGACGTGGAGGTCACTCCCGACTCCTTCGAGATTGTAACGGACAGCGCCGCTTTCTCCGCGGTTAAAGAGGCCCTGGAAAAGAAAGGGGTTAAGTTTGCGGCGGCGGAGATCACGATGCTACCCCACAGCACGGTGCCGGTGGCAGAAAAGGACGTCTCCTCGGTGATGAAGCTGCTCAACGCCTTGGAGGAACACGACGACGTGCAAAACGTGTACACCAATGCCGAGCTGCCGTCCGGCCTTTCCTCCTGAAGAGCGTCGGGGGGCCTTTGTGCGTTGTGGGGCGGCGGGGGGAGGGCCGCTCTTTTTTCTTTCCCGGAATAACAAGCAGCGGGGCTGGGAATTTTAGCTATGTATAAACCGGCCTGAAAAGGGAAAGAAGGAGTGGTCCATGAAGCCGTGGTCCAAGCGGGTGGTCTGGATTCTCTGCGCCTTGCTCCTGGGGGCGGCCGGCTTTGTCCTCACCCGCGCTCACTGGGAGCGCTCCGCCTTGCGCTTTCCCGGCGCACTGCCCCGGGGCGGCCCAAGGGCGGGGAAAGTCCTTCCTCCCCCTCCTCCGTTGGCCACCCGGCTCTGGCGGACGCAGAGCGGGACGCGCCTCATCGTGGAGGTGCACTACCAGCAGTGCGGTGATACGGAAATCCAGGAGAGGCCTTTGCGGCGGGACGAAGTGGGCTTGACTGCTCAGGAGATGTTGGCTCTCCACCGGAAGGCTGAGTTGAGCGAGTTTGGCCCGACGCGGGTGGTCTTGAAAGAGCAGCGGAGCGGCCTGTGCCCCAGGCATGCCCGCATGCGCCACCTGGGCATTGCGCGCGGCCGGGTGGCGGTCTTTGAAGGCCCCCCTGGCCTGGGCGGCCGCCTTTTGGAGGAAACCCCCATCGAGGTGAAGACCTTGCCGGCGGCGGAGGTGGAAGACCTGCGGCGGGGGGTCCTGGTGCGAGACGAAGAGGAACTCTGGGGGATACTGCAGGGGTTGAGCAGCCTGCAGCACGCGGGCACCTGAAACCGGAAGAGGAGAAGCGCCTCTCTCGGTCGAAGATAGTGCAGGAGAGAGGTGGCTGGTTAATGCTGGTGCTCGGCGTCGACCCCGGTACAGCGCTGACAGGGTACGCCGTAGTCGAAGGAGGAAGGAGCGGCAAGCTCCGGGCTTTGGACTACGGGGTGATCCGGACGCTCCCCAGCCAGTCGGGGCCCGAACGCCTGGCGGCCATCCACCGGGCGGTGGAGGAGTTGCTGCGGCAGTATGCCCCTGCGGCCTTGGCGGTGGAGGAGCTTTTCTTTCGCCGCAACGTCACTACGGCCTTGGCCGTCGGGCAGGCCAGAGGGGTGGTGCTGTTGGCGGCGGCCCAGGCGGGCGTGCCGGTGTGGGAGTACACCCCTTCCCAAGTGAAGCAGGCGGTCAGCGGCTGGGGCAATGCCTCCAAGCAGCAGATCTGCTACATGGTCAAGGCCCTTTTGGGACTGCGCGCCGTGCCGTCCCCCGACGACGTCGGCGACGCGCTGGCGGTGGCTCTTTGCCACCTTTTTTTCGCTCAGGGGGCAGCGGGGGAGGCCTTCCTCCGCGCCGGCCGGAGCCGATGAGGTGAGGGGAAGGATGATTCGGCAGATCAAGGGGATTCTGGCGGAGGTCGAGCAGGACCAGATTATAGTAGATCTGCACGGGTTGGGGCTGGGCCTCTTTGTCTCCGCGGCCACCAGGCGCCGCCTGCCCCCACCGGGGGAGCCGGTCTCCTTGTACACTCACCTGTACGTGCGGGAAGACGAATGGCAGCTCTACGGCTTTGCCGACCGGGAGGAGGAGCGGCTCTTTCAGACCCTGCTCAAGATCAACGGAGTGGGGCCGCGCCTGGCCCTGTCTATTC
>JASBVW010000021.1 GCA_029961005.1 Bacillota bacterium | reverse complement strand
CCTCTTCGGACGCGGCTTCCGGGGTCGCGGAGAAACGCGCCTACGAGGGCGACGTACAAAAGCCCCGCGGGGACGTTGATCCAGAATACCCACGGCCACCCCCACGTTGCCGGCCGTGGTGCTCCTGGTGGTGGCCCGCACGGTCAGCACGTTCAAGACCTCCATGGGCCCCATCTCCTGCGGGGAAGCAGATTGCAGGGCTCCTCCCTCCGGCGCTCCTGCGACTTTTTGTTCCGGCCCCGCCCCTTGGGCTGCCGAACCTGCCAGAACCACCCATAGACAAAGGAGGGCCACGGCTCGCCCTACCGCCCTCCAGCTTCGCCTGCTCCTGTACATGCGGCGCCCCTCCTCCTTCCCGACGGGCAGAGCTGCCACCGATCGCTCCACTGCCTACCCTGCCGGGAAGGTTTCGCCGCCCAAGCGAGAGAATCCTTTCCGCACCCTCGCCCGCTCTTACTGCTGCCGCTCCCCGGCCAGGCGGCGCAGGAGGGACGTGGTGGAGTAAGCATCCTGGGGGACGAAGAGGAGCCGCGCCCCGCACTCCTCCGCCGCGGACCGTTCGGGAAAGGAGAGGGAGGCATAGGCTCCCCCTTTGGCGTAAAGATGGGGGCGCAGGGCCCGCACCAACGCCACCGCCGTCAGCTCAGGGAAGAGGACGACGCAGTCCACCGCCTCCAAAGCTGCCACCATGAAAGCCCGGTCCCCCTCCGGCAGGACGGGGCGCCCGGGCCCCTTCAGGGCGCGCACCGAGGCGTCGGCGTTCACGCCTACCACCAAAAAGTCCGCCTGTCGCCGCACCGCCTGTAAAAAGCGCACGTGCCCCGGGTGAAGCAGGTCAAAGCAGCCGTTGGTCAAGGCCACCCGGCCTCCGGCCGCCTTCACCCCTTCCACCCGGGCCCGTGCCTCGGCCAGCTCCACCACCTTTCTCTCCCGGGGCGCCAGCCAGCGCGCACCGAAAGAGATCCCGGCTCCGCCCACCATCCCCTCCCTCACCCCGCCCGGCGGCGCGCCGCCGCCTGCTCTCCCTTCTCCTCCTCCAGGCAGCGGTAGACGGGCTGCCAGGCAGCCAGGGCCGCCTGCAACTCTTCGCCCGTCACCGCGGCGGCGCCGGGCCGGCGCACAGCCAGGCCGGCGGCCAGGTTGGCCAAAAGGGCCGCCTCCAGGGGAGGCACCCCGCTGGACAGGCCCAGGGCAAAGCAGGCCATCACCGTATCGCCGGCCCCGGTCACGTCAAAGACCGTCTCCGGCTGGTAGGCGGGGAGATCGTACACACCTCCCTCCTCCGTGAAGAGGAACATTCCCCGCTCCCCCCGCGTAATGAGCAGGGTCCGGCAGCCCAGCCGCTGCAACAGCTCCCGTCCTCCCTGCAGCAGCTCCTCCTCCGTCCGCAGGGCCTTGCCCAGGGCTTCTTCCGCCTCCGGTTCGTTGGGCGTGGCCGCCGACGCTCCGCCAAAGGCGAGCAGGCTGTAGCGGGAGTCTACCCCTACGAAGATTCCCGCCCGGGCCGCTGCCTCCAGCACTGCCTCCCGCAGGCGCGGCGTCACCGTGCCGCACCCGTAGTCGGAGACGATCACCCCTTCGGCCCGGGGAACCAGCTCCCGCACCCGCCGCGCCAAAAGCTCCTCTGCCTCGGCCGGCAGCGGCCCGGCCGGACCCCGATCCAACCGCACCAGTTGCTGGCGAATGGCCTGGCGTCCCCCGCCCAGGATGCGGGTCTTGGACCAGGTCTCCCAGGTGGGGCACACCGCCACCTCTCCGGTCTGGATCCCTTCCTCCGCCAGGGCCGCCAGCAGCCCCTGCCCCACGGCGTCGCCCCCTACCGCCCCCACCAGCACCGCGCGCCCGCCCAGGCTCTGCACGTTGCGGGCGGCGTTGGCCGCCCCTCCTGGAACGAGCCGCTCCCTCTCCTGGCGCAGGATAAGCACCGGCGCCTCCCGGGAGATGCGCACCGCTTCCCCGTAGATGTAGCGATCGGCGATGAGATCCCCCACCACCAGGAGGAGCCTGCCGGCCCAGGCGGCAGCCCTCCGGAACAGGTCCCCCCCGCAGACGCCCCGCCGATGTACCTCCGCTCCCCCTCCCGGCATGGGCCTTCCCCCCTCCCGCAGCCGCCGTCACGGAGACAGGCCCGCCCTGCAGCCCGCCTTCGCCCTAACCCCGTGGCTCCGGGCGGTCAGCACCTCCAGATAAGCCTTCTCCAGGCGCTCCGCCACCACCGGCGCTGCAAACTCCTCCGCATTCCGGCGGGCCGCCTCGCCCATCCGCCGCCGCAGCTCCTCCCGCTGGAGGAGCTCGCCCACCCGAGCGGCAAACTCATCCAGGTCCGGAGCGGTCAGGTAACCGTCCTCCCCGCCCCGCACCACATCCTGGATGCCAAAAGCCCGGATCGCCACCGTCGGCAGGCCGGCCGCCTTCGCTTCCACCAGGACCAGCCCCTGGGTCTCCGTCAGAGAAGGAAAGACGAAGAGATCGGCCGCCGCGTAGCAGTCGGGCACCTCCTCCGGCGCCAGCCGACCGGCGAAGATCACCCATGGCTCGATCCCCAGCTCCCGGGCCAGGGCGCGCAGCTCCCCCTCCGCCGGCCCCCCCGCCACCAGAAGCAGGCGGCAGGGCCGGTCGGGCCCGGCCGGTTTCCCGGAAGGGCCCTCCCCAGAGATCACTTTATGAAAGGCCCGGAGCAAAAAGTCCAAGTTCTTCTCCTTGCCCAGCCGGCCTACAAACAGGAGCACCCGCTCCTCCTCCCCCAGGCCGAAGCGCGCCCGCCCCCGCCGCCGGTCCCCCCGCTGAAACCGCTCCAGTTCGATACCCGTGGGGATCACCGCCACGGGGCTCGTCACCCCGTGGGCTCGGATGACCTCGCGCACGGAAGCGGTGGGAGCCACCACCAGGTCGCACCGCTGGCAGAAGGAGCGCACCCAGCTTATAGTCAGGGGGCGGGTCAGGGCGGGCGGAAGGGGGACGTAGTGCACGTACTGCTCGTAGAGGGTGTGGTAGGTGAAGACTAGGGGCAGGCCCCAACGGCGGGCGCAGTAGAGGCCCGCCAGGCCCAGAAGAAAAGGAGAATGGACGTGGATCACCTCCAGCCCCAGGGCGGGAACGGCCCGCAGCAGGCGGGGGGCGAAGGGAAAGGCCAGGGTAAAGTCGGGGTGGGTAGGGGCGCGCAGGGAGGGGAAGCGGAAGACCTTCCCTTCGCTCTTTTCCCACCCCGGGTAGGAGGGGGCGAAGATGTAAACCTCGTGTCCCCGCCTCTCCAGGTGGGCGGCGAAGGTCTGCACAGAGCGCACCACGCCGCTGACGTAAGGTTCGTAACTGTCCGCAAAGAACCCGATCTTCATTAAATTTTACGTCCCTCCCGCCAGGCGAGCCAGGTACTCCCCGGCCGCCGCCACCACGTCCTCCACGGTGATGGCCAGCATGCACTCGCCCCGGCAGCCGGCAGCCAGCCAGGGGTAGACGTACTGGCCAAAGCCACCCAGCCAGCGAAAACAAGGGCTGCACGGCCACTCCTTGCGGAGCACCCGGTGCCCCGACCCCAAGGGGGCGAAGTTCCGCGGGTCCGTGGGGCCGAAGAGGCCGATCACCGGCGTACCCACCGCCGCCGCCATGTGCTGCGGAGCCGAATCGTTGCCGATGAAGAGGGAAGAGGCCTCCAAAAGAGCCGCCGTCTGCTTGAGAGAAGCCCTGCCCACCGCCATGAGGGGTTTTTTCCGCATCAGGGTGGCAATCTCCTCCCCCAGCGGGACGTCCTCCCGCCCCCCCACCAGGACCACCCGGGCCCCCCACTCTCGGGCCAGCCGGTCAGCCACGGCGGCAAAGCGCTTGGCCGGCCAGCGCTTGCGGCGAAAGGTGCGCCCGCCCGGGTGGATGGCCACCAGTGGCGCGCGGGAAGGGCCGGGGCCACAGCCGGCGGCGGCCAACAGCTCGGCGGCAAAAGCCCGCTCTCTCTCACCCAGGGCCAACTCCAACCCGGTCCCCTGCCGCCGCGCTCCCACCGCTTCCACCACGGCCAGGCAGTACTCCACGGCGTGGACGTCGCGCCGGTCCGGGACCCGGGTGCAATAAAAACGCCCCAGGCGTCGGGCGTTGAAGCCCACGCGGGGCGCCCCCTCGCAAAGCAGGGCCGCCCAGGAACCCAGGTGCGAAAGGCCCACCACCAGGTCAAAACCCTTCTCTTCCCGCAGGAACTGAGCCACTTCCCACAGCCCGGCACAGGGCAGCAGGCGGTCAAGGTTGGGATTGTCCGCCAGCAAAGGGGCATTGGTCCGCCAGGCCACCGCGGTGACCTCCGCCCCGGGAAAGCCGTGCCGAAGGGCGCGCAGGGCCGGCGTGGCAAAGAGGGTGTCGCCCAGCGGGGACAGATGAAGGGTCAGAATCCGGCGAAAGGCCGCCCCGGCCATCTCCTGTTTTGGCCACCTTCTTCAGCTTACCTGGCTTGCAGCCAGATCCGAGCTCCGGCAATCAGCCACCTCGCCCATATATTTTACCCACTTTGTCAGCGAGGGCCCCTCCGCCTCTCACTTCCTGGTGGCGGCCCGCAGCTCCTCGATCAGGGATCCCACCGCCTCTTCCGCCGCTCCCTCCTTTCCCGCCTGGACCGCCTCGTGAAGAACCCGTACCACGGCGCTGCCCACGATCACCCCGTCCGCCTGCCGGGCCACCACCTGCACCTGTTCCGGCCGGGAGAGGCCGAAGCCCACCGAAAGCGGCAGCCGCGTGTATTCCCGCGCCCGCCGGAGAAGTTCCAACGCCTCCGGCGGGACCTCCCGCCGCTCGCCGGTGACGCCGGTGACCGAGACGCAGTAAAGGAAACCCTCACTGCAGCTGGCTACCAGCCGCAGCCGCTCCGGCGTGCTGGTGGGTGCGGCCAGGAAGACGGTGGCCACCCCGGCCCGGCGGGCCGCCGCGATGTACTCCCGCCCCTCCTCGGGCGGCAGGTCCGGGATGATGAGGCCGGCCGCCCCGGCGGCGGCCGCCTCCCGGACGAAGCGCTCCACCCCGCGCCGGAAGACGGTGTTGGCGTAGACCAGGAGCACCACCGGCACACCCAGGCGCGGGGTCACCTCCCGCAAGAGGGAAAAGATCCCGTCCACGGTCACCCCTCCGGCCAGGGCCCGGGTGGAGGCGGCCTGGATGACCGGCCCGTCCGCCAGCGGATCCGAGTGGGGGATGCCCAGCTCCAGGAGGTCCGCTCCCCGGTGCGCCAGCGTCAGGAGGGCCCGCCCCGTCACCTCCAGGTTGGGGTCTCCGGCCACAAGGTACGGGATGAGGGCCGCCCTCCCCTCCCCGGCCGCCCGGGCGAAGGCCTTTGCCAGTAACGCCGCTCCCTTCACAGTCTCACCCCCAGCGCCGCCGCCACCACCTGGACGTCTTTGTCGCCCCGCCCGGAGAGGTTGACCAGAACGGCCTCCTGTTCGGACAGCTCCCCCGCCAGGCGCAAGGCGTAGGACAAAGCGTGGGCGCTCTCCAGGGCGGGGATGATCCCTTCCGCCTCCGTCAGGGCCTGGAAGGCCGCCAAGGCTTCCTGGTCGGTCACCGCCACGTAGCGGGCCCGCCCCGTCTCCTTGAGGTAGGCGTGTTGGGGCCCCACCCCCGGGTAGTCCAGCCCGGCCGAGATGGAGTGGGCTGGCCGGATCTGGCCGTCCTCATCCTGTAAAACGTAGCTTAAACTGCCGTGGAGGATGCCCGGCGTGCCGGCCCCCAGTGAGGCGGCGTGGCGCCCGGTGGCGATCCCCTCCCCGGCCGCCTCGACCCCGACCAGCTCCACCCCCTCGTCCCCCAGAAAGGCCTGAAAGATCCCCAGGGCGTTGCTTCCCCCGCCTACACAGGCCACTACGGCGCGGGGCAGGCGCCCCCAGGCTTCCAGCATCTGCTCCCTGGCCTCGCGCCCGATGACGGACTGCAGGTCGGCCACCAGGGTGGGATAGGGGTGCGGCCCCACCACGGAACCGATGATGTAGTGGGTGGTCCGCACGTTGGTCACCCAGTCGCGGATGGCTTCGCTGGTGGCCTCCTTGAGGGTGGCGGTCCCGCTCCGGACCGGCCTCACCTCCGCCCCCAAAAGGCGCATGCGAAAGACGTTGAGGGCCTGGCGGCGCATGTCCTCCTCGCCCATGTAGATGACGCACTCCAAGCCGAAGGCTGCTGCCACCGTGGCCACCGCCACCCCGTGCTGGCCGGCGCCGGTCTCGGCGATGACCCGCTTCTTGCCCATGCGCCGCGCCAGGAGGGCCTGCCCCAGGGCGTTGTTGATCTTGTGGGCGCCGGTGTGGTTCAAATCCTCGCGCTTGAGGAAGAGGGCCGCACCGCCGGCCCGCTCCTCCAGGCGCCGGGCGCGATAAAGGGGCGTAGGCCGCCCGACGTAGGAGCGCAGAAGGGCGGCCAGCTCCTCCTGAAAAGCCGGATCCCGCTTGGCCTCCTCGTAGGCCTCCTCCAGCTCGGCCAGGGCGGGCATCAGCGTCTCCGGGACGAACTGGCCCCCGAAGGGGCCGAAGTGCCCCCGCGGGCTCAGCTTCTTCTCTTCCGTTTCTTCCGCCGCCGTTTCCCCGGCAGAGGGTCTCCCCGGCCTGCCGGCGGCCGGCCCCTCCGCGGCTCCCCCGGCGGCCGGCCCCCCACCGGGAACCTCATCAGAGGCACCCGTCGCGCCCCGCTCTTCCCTCAGGCTCTTCAGCTTAAGGCTCATCTCCGCTCCCCCTTTACACTACTCTTGCCCCGGCCGGCCGCCCGGCGAGGGCTCTTCCGCCGGCAGTGGGCCCGCCGCCCGGGCGGCCGCTGCGCGGCGCGCCCGCTCCACAAAGGAGCGGACCTTCTCCAGGTCCTTGCGGCCCACTGCCTTCTCCAGGCCGCTGGAGGCGTCCACTCCGTCCACCGGCAGGGTGAGGACGGCCTCCGCCACGTTCTCCGGGTTCAAGCCGCCGGCCAAAAGGAGCCCTACCTCCGGCCCCAAGCTGCGGCGGGCCGCCTCCACCAGGCGCCCGGGCAGCCTGACCCCGCTCCCGCCGAGGAGGCCGTCCACCCGGGGCTCCAAGAGGAACCCACCCACCCAGGGCAAGCACAGGCGGGCCAAGCCGAGGTCCTCCTGCGCGCCCTCCCGCAGCCGCAGGGCGTACAGGACGCGCCGAGGGCCCAGCTCCTGCGCCACCCGGGCGCAGTCCTCCGGGGCGTACCCTCCGTGGAGCTGCACCACGTCCAGGTGCAGCCGGCGGGCCAGTTCCACGACCTCGGCCGGCGGGGTGGAGGTGAAGACACCCACCCGCGCCACCTGCTCCGGCCAGCCGCGGGAGAGGGCGCCCAGGAGCTTCGGCTCTACCCGCCGCGGACCGGCGTCCAGAATAAACCCCACGGCATCGACGCCGGAGGCGGCCACCCGGCGGGCCTCCTCCTCCCGGGTCAGGCCGCAGACCTTGACCCAGATCCGGCCGGCCGCTCGCCCCCGGGCCAGGCCCCCGAGATCCGCCTCCGCCTGCCTTCTCAGTCCGCTTCGCGCAAGGCCCGGCATAAGGCCGCCACCTCCCCTGCCGGATCAGGGCTGGTCACCAGGGCTTCTCCCACCAGCACCGCCCTGGCCCCGGCCTGCCAGGCCCGCCGCACCTCCCGGGGGCCGCGCAAGCCGCTGGCCGAGACGACCAGCCGGTCGGAAGGCACCAAAGGGGCCAGCCGCTCCGTGGTCCCCAGGTCCACCTCCAGCGTATGGAGGTTCCGGTTGTTGACGGCGAGGAGCGGCGCCCCCAGGGCCAGGGCCCGCTCCAGCTCCCCGGCGGTGTGCACCTCCACCAGGGCGCCCATCCCCAAGGCGGTGGCGGCGCGGTAAAGCCGCGCCAGCTCCTCCTCCCCCAGGGCGGCGACGATCAAGAGCACGGCGTCCGCCCCGGCCGCCCTGGCTTCCAGTACCTGGTATTCGTCGACCAGAAAATCTTTGCGCAAAACGGGCAGCGGGACCGCGGCGCGCACCGCTGCCAGGTCCTCCAGCGAGCCGCCGAAGAACCGGCCGTCGGTCAGGACCGAGACCGCCGCCGCGCCGCCCGCCGCATAGAGCCGGGCCAGCCCGGCCGGCGGGCGTTCCTCCCTGCTCCCCAGCTCTCCCCGGGCCGGGGAGGCCAGCTTGACCTCGGCGATGACCGGCACCCGGCCGTCCCCAGCGGCGGCCCGCAGGGCGGCGGCCAGATCCCGCGGCGGGGGAACCTGGGCGCACCGCGCCTCCAGTTGCGCCGGAGAGACGGACCGGCGCGCCTCCGCCACTTGGCGCCGCTTCTCAGCCACAATTTGGGCGAGAAAATCCGCCCCAGCCGTCACGCCAAGGCACCGCCTTCGGCCATCCGGCTCTTCCGCCGGGCGCACTCCTGGGTAAAGCAGACCAGCTCCTCCAGCTTCCGCCGCGCCCGGCCCGAGTCGAGGGCCTCCTCCGCCCTGGCCACGCCTTCGGCCAGGGAGTCGGCCGCCCCTCCCACCACCAGGGCCGCTGCCGCATTGACCACCACTACGTCCCGCTGCGGCCCCTTCTCCCCCTCCAGGATGCGCCGGATGAGGGCGGCGTTCTCAGCCGGGGTGCCGCCCCGCAGGGTCTCCGGGGGAAGGCGGCGGAAGCCCAGCTCCTCAGGCGAAAGATACCGGGTGAGGAGGCGGCCGCCCTTCACCTCGGTGACCTTGGTTTCAGCGGTCAGGCTGATCTCGTCCACGCCGTCCAGGCTGTGCACCACCATGGCCCGCCGCACCCCCAGGCGCAGCAGGACCTGGCCGAGCATCTCCGTCCACTCCGCGGCGGCTACCCCCACCACCTGGCAGGTGGCTCCCGCCGGGTTGGTCAGAGGGCCCAGGAGGTTGAAAATGGTCCTCACCCCCAGCTCCCGGCGCGGCCCGGCGGCGTGGCGCATCGTCGGGTGCAGGGCCGGGGCAAAGAGAAAGGCCATGCCCACTTCGTCCAGGCACTCTCCCAGCTCTTGGGCCGTCAGGTCCAGGCTCACCCCCAGCGCCTCCAAGACGTCCGCGCTCCCGGCCTGGCTGGTGATGGCCCGGTTTCCGTGCTTGGCCACGGCCAGGCCGGCTCCGGCCGCTACAAAGGCAGCCGCCGTGGAGATGTTGAAGGTGCCGCGCCCATCCCCTCCCGTCCCGCAGGTATCCAGGAGCTCCTTCCGACGCGAGACCACCGGGGTGGCCAGCTCCCGCATGGCCCGGGCGCACCCGGTCAGCTCGTCTACCGTCTCCCCTTTCAGGCGCAGGAGGGCCAAAAGGGCCCCGATCTGGGCCGCCGTAGCCTGGCCGGACATGACCTCGCGCATCACGTCCGCCATCTCCTCCTCCGCCAGGCTCTCCCCTTGCGTCAACCTGCCTAGCGCTTCTTTAATCGTCATCTCGTCTCACCTCTTCCTTTCTCTACTCTGCTCCACTCGCCGGCCCGCCGCCACCGCCGCTTGGGGCGAGGCCCGGCCAAAAAGGCATCTCTCCGCCTCCGCCGAAGGGCACCTACAGCGAACAGCCGGCCCGCTCCGCCACCACCGCCAGGAAGTTGCCGATGATCCTCCGCCCCACCGCTGTCAGGATCGACTCGGGGTGAAACTGCACCCCTTCCGCCGGGAACTCCCGGTGGCGGATGCCCATCACCTCCCCGTCCTCGCTCTCCGCCGTCACCTCCAGGCAGGGCGGAAGGGTCTCCCGGCGCACCACCAGGGAGTGGTAGCGCGTGGCCTCAAAAGGCGAAGGCAGCCCCCGGTAGACCCCCCGGCCGTCGTGCCGGATGAGGGAGGTCTTGCCGTGGACGGGTCGCCTGGCCCGCACCACTTCGCCGCCGAAGGCCCGGGCCAGACACTGGTGCCCCAGGCATACTCCCAGGACGGGCACCCGCGGGGCCAGGCGGGTCAAGGCCTCCAGAGAGATGCCCGCGTCCTCCGGCCCCCCGGGCCCGGGGGAAATGACCAGGCCGTCGGGGCGCAGCCCCTCCAGCTCGGAGACGGTCAGGGCGTCGTGGCGCCAGACGGCCAGGCGCACCCTCTCCCCGCCCTCCTGGGCCAGATAGTGCACCAGGTTGTAAGTGAAGGAATCATAGTTATCCAGCACGACCACCAGCAAACCTCATCCCTCCTGCCAGCCGGACCGCCTCCACCAGGGCCTGCGCCTTGTAGGCGGTCTCCATGAATTCCCGCTCCGGGTCGGAGTCGGCCACGATGCCGGCCCCCGCCTGGATGTACACCCGGCCGCTTTGCACCAGCAGGGTGCGGATGGCCAGACACAGGTCCAGATTGCCGGCCAGGTCGAAGTAGCCCACGGCCCCGGCGTAAGGGCCCCGGCGGACCGGCTCCAGCTCCCGGATGATCTCCATGGCCCGCACCTTGGGGGCGCCGGTGACCGTCCCGGCCGGGAAAGTAGCTCCCACCAGGTCCACCGCCCCGTAGCGGGGGTCCAGTTCCCCCTGCACCCCTGAGACCAGGTGCATGACGTGGGAATACCGCTCCACCACCATGAACTCCGGCACCTCCACGCTGCCGTAGCGGCAGACCCGCCCCAGGTCGTTGCGCCCCAGGTCCACCAGCATGACGTGTTCGGCCCGCTCCTTTTCGTCGGCCAAAAGCTCCCGGGCCAGGGCCGCGTCGGCCTCGGCCGTAGACCCCCGAGGTCTGGTACCGGCGATGGGCCTTACCTCCGCCTTCCTCCCCTCCAAGCGGGTCAGCATCTCCGGCGAGGAGCCCACCAGTTGAAAAGGCCCGAAGTCCAGATAGAAAAGGTAAGGGGATGGGTTCAGGGCGCGCAAGGTCCGGTAGATGGTCAGGGCATCGGCGGGCGCGGGCAGGTGGAAGCGGCGGGAAAGGACTACCTGGAAGATCTCCCCCGCCCGGATGTACTCCAGGGCCTGCCGGACCGCCTGGCAGAAGCCGCGCCGGTCCCAGTTAGCCTCCGGCTCCCCGGAAGAAGCCGCCCCGCCCGCCGGCGGCAGCCGCCTTTCTCCCGGAGGCAGAGGGGAGGTCAGCCTGCCCCGGAGCTCTTCCAGCCGGGCCACGGCAGAGTCGTAGGCCGTCTGGGGGTCCGCCTCCGGGGTGGGGTGGGCGATCAGGTGAACGGTCTGATCCGAAAATCCACCGGCTGCTTGCGCAGGCGATGGAATCGAACCGGGAGGCGCTC
>JASBVW010000327.1 GCA_029961005.1 Bacillota bacterium | reverse complement strand
TGCCCGCATGAGCGGACTGTGGGAAGAGCCGTAACTGATCCTGGTCGATTCATGTGGATGCCCTCTCTTGCGCACCGTGAGCCCTAGCCTCTTCCCGCGCCGCGGCCGCTTCCGCTCGGGCCGCCTCCGCCCCCCGGACTGCTGTTGTTTCCCCCTCAGAGGTCGAGCCTTTCCCTTCCGCTCCCTTCACTCCGTTCGCTTCCGCCCTGCCCGCTTGACCCGCTTCCGCACCCCGGGCCACTTCGCCGTTGGGCCGCCGCTGGCCCTTCGCCCAGCCCCGGGCCGTTTCAGGGAGAAAGACCACGCGCATGGTCTGGGCCAAGATCTGCAGGTCCAGAAGAAAAGAATAGTTGCGAATGTAGAAGAGATCGTAGCGCAGCTTCGCCGCCGCGTCCGTGTCGTACCGCCCCAGGACTTGCGCCAGACCGGTGAGGCCGGGCCGCACCAGGGTCCGGTAGCGGTAGTCGGGCAGCGCCCGCTCAAACTCCTCCACGAACTCCGGCCGCTCGGGGCGCGGCCCCACCAGGCTCATCTCCCCCCGCAGGACGTTGACCAGTTGCGGCAGCTCGTCCAGGCGCAGGGCCCGCAGGAGGCGCCCCACCCTGGTGACGCGGGGATCGAAGGCGCTGGCGGCCACAGGGCCGGTCTCCCGCTCGGCCCCCTGGACCATGGTGCGAAACTTGAGCAGCCGGAAGACCCTGCCTCCCTCTCCCACCCTTTCCTGAGCGTAAAAGATGGGCCAGCCGGAATCCAGCCAGATGGCCAGGGCGATAAGCACCCAGAGCGGCGCCGTGAGGACGAGGCCCAGGGCCGCGACCAGATAATCAAAGGCCTCCTTGACCAGGCGCTCCCCGGGGGAAAGGCCCAAGGGAGGCAGGGCAAAGACCGGCAGATCGCTGATGCGGTCCATCCGCGCATCGTGCAGCAAAATCTCGTACAGCTCCGGGACCAGGAAGACCGCCTTCCCGCCCTGGAAACACCAGGACAGAACTGCCTCTTTCATCCGCCAGGGCACGGAGGGGGCGACAAAGACGGCCTCGGCGGCCGCCACCGCCTCGCGCACCCGCTCCTCCCCCACCTGCGGGGAAAGACCCTGTACCGCCCGCACGCGCTCTCTGAGAGGAGCAGAGAGACGCCCCAGCGCGGCCGTCCGCTTTTGCTCCGGCCTGCCCCACTCCTCCAGTTCCCGCTGCTCCCGGAGTTTCTCTGCCAGCTCCGCCACCTCACCTTCCTGGCCCAGAATCAGGATCCGGCTAAAGCCGCGGTGATTCCAGAAATAGGCTGCGGACAGCCGCCAGACCCCCAGGAAAACGGTCTGAGCGGGAATGGCCAGGAGAAGGACACTGCGGGGAAAGGCGAACTTTCGCTGGAAGAAAGAGGCAGCCATGGTCAGCACCGAGACGAAGCCGGCCGCTAGGCCCACCGAGTAGAGGATCTCCAGCGGTTTCTTCCAGGAGGGGGAGTAGAGGTCAAAGAGGCTGAGGGAGAGGACGACGAAGCCGCTGATCCACCACACCAGGGACTGATAAGCCTCCAGGCTGGGCGCCGGAATCGACAGGCCGAAGCGCAGCCAGAAGGCGGCCAAAAAGGCCAGATTCCCCAGCAGG
>JASBVW010000020.1 GCA_029961005.1 Bacillota bacterium | reverse complement strand
TCCAACAAGTTCTTTCTTACAGCCCGGACGCTGACCTGGCTCTGCTGCGCGCAGCGTACGAGTTTGCCACTGCGGCACATAAGGGGCAGCAGCGGGACTCAGGGGAGGACTACATCGCCCATCCCCTGGGCGTGGCCATGATTCTGGCCCAGCTGCAGTTGGACGTGGAGACGGTGGCCGCCGGCATCCTGCACGACGTGCTGGAGGACACCGCGGTGCAGAAAGAGGAGCTGGTCCAAAGGTTCGGCCCGGAGGTGGCGCGCCTGGTGGACGGGGTGACCAAGCTGAGCCGCCTCCCTTACCAATCTAAGGAACAGCAGCAGGCCGAAAACCTGCGCAAGATGTTCCTGGCTATGGCAGAGGACCTCCGGGTCATCCTGATCAAGCTGGCCGACCGGCTGCACAACATGCGCACCCTGCGCCCCCTTCCGCCGGAGCGGCAGAAGAAGATCGCCCGTGAGACGCTGGAGATCTACACTCCGCTGGCGCACCGCCTGGGAATGTGGCTGATCAAGTGGGAGCTGGAAGACCTGGCCTTCCGCTACCTGGAGCCGGAGGAGTATTACCGCCTGGTTCAAAAAGTGGCCCGCAAGCGCAAAGAGCGCGAAGGCTACATCAACCAGGTGGTGGAGACCATCCGGCAAAAGCTGGCCGAGATGGGGCTCCAAGGGGAAGTGACCGGCCGCCCCAAGCACCTCTTCAGCATCTACAACAAAATGCGGGAGCAGGGGAAAGAGTTCGATGAGATCTATGATTTAATGGGTGTCCGGGTCATCGTCGACTCGGTGCGGGACTGCTACGCCGTCCTGGGGATGGTCCATGCCCTCTGGAAGCCTATCCCGGGCCGTTTTAAGGATTACATCGCCATGCCGAAGTCCAACCTTTACCAATCTTTGCACACCACGGTGGTAGGCCCCAACGGGGAGCCCCTGGAGATTCAGATCCGGACGTGGGAGATGCACCGGACGGCGGAGTACGGCATCGCGGCCCACTGGCGCTACAAGGAAGGCAAGCCGGGGGACCGGGAGTTTGAAGAGAAGATCTCCTGGCTCCGGCAGCTTCTGGACTGGCAGCGGGAGGCCAAGGACCCCCAGGATTTCTTGGAGGACCTGAAGATCGACCTCTTTGAGGACGAGGTCTTCGTCTTTACCCCCAAAGGCGACGTCAAGACCCTGCCGGCCGGCTCGACTCCGGTCGACTTCGCCTACAGCGTGCACACCGACATCGGGCACCGGTGTGTGGGGGCCAAGGTCAACGGCCGCCTCGTGCCCCTGAACTACCAGCTCAAGAACGGAGAGTTTGTGGAGATCCTCACCAGCAAGGCCGGCACTCCCTCCCTGGACTGGCTGAGCTTCGTCAAGACCTCCCGGGCTCGGAATAAGATCCGGCAGTGGCATAAAGAGCGCCGCCGCACCGAGACCGTGGCCCACGGGCGGGCTCTGCTGGAGAAAGAAGTCCAGAAGTACCACCTGGATCCGGAGGAGGTGCTGCGGCTGGAGCGGCTGCAGGAGGTGGCCCGCCGCAGCGGCCTGGCTTCCCCGGAGGACCTTCTGGCCAATATCGGCTTCGGCCGCACCACGGCCCATCAGGTGTTGGTCCGGCTGGTGGGCGAGGCCACCTTGGAGGCGCAGAAGAAGCAGATGCAGGCCGAGCGGCACCAGGCCGCTCAGCCGGGGCGCCCTCCCCGGCGCGACCTCGGGGTGGCGGTCAAAGGAGCGGATAACTTGCTTATTCGCATGGCGCGCTGCTGCAGCCCCGTCCCCGGCGATCCCATCGTGGGGTACATCACCCGCGGGCGCGGCGTCTCGGTACACCGCGCCGACTGCCCCAACGTGGCTGGACTGCTGGAGGAGGGGAGCCGCTGCCTGGAGGTGGAGTGGAAGAACGGCGGAACCCAGAACTCCTATCCGGTGGAGATCGAGGTGGAGGCCATAGACCGGGCAAACCTCCTGGCCAATATCATGAACAAGATCAGCGAACTGAAGGCCACCATCGAGGCGGTCAACGCCCGCACCACCAGGGATCGGCGGGCGGTCATCAACCTGGTGGTGGATATTAACGACGTGGAGCACATGAATAGAGTCATGCAGCGCCTGGAAAAGGTGGAGGGCGTGCTCTCGGTCTACCGGGCCAATCCGACGTAAGGAGACGTAAGGAGAGGAAGAGCGGGTGCGGGCGGTCGTACAGCGGGTGCGCTGGGCGCGGGTAGAGGTGGAAGGGGAGAAGGTGGGAGAGATCGGCCCCGGCCTTCTGATCTTCCTAGGCGTGGGAGCCGAGGATGGGGAAGAGGATGCGGAGTGGCTGGCGCGCAAGCTGGCCGGACTCCGCATCTTTGAGGATGCCTGCGGCAAGATGAATCTGGGCCCGGCGGAGGTCGGGGCCCAGTTCCTGGTGGTCTCCCAGTTTACCCTGTACGGGGATTGCCGCCGCGGCTATCGCCCCAGCTTTAGCCGGGCGGCCCCTGCTCCCCGGGCGGAGGAGCTCTACCGCCAAGTCTTGGACCGGTTGAAGGGGCAAGGTTGTGCGGTGGCGGAGGGCCGCTTTCAGGCCCGCATGCAGGTGGAGCTCTGTAACGACGGACCGGTGACCTTGATCTTGGACAGTAAGGAGTAAAAGGCGATGATTCTGGAGTACCTGGCGGTGGGCCCCTTGGGGGCTAATTGCTATCTTTTAGGAGACCGCCCCGGAGGGACGGGAGTGGTGGTCGATCCCGGCGGCGAGGTGGACCGCATCCTGGCCTTGGTCTTGCGCCACCGCCTTTCGCTGCAGTACATCGTCAATACCCATGGCCACGTGGACCACATCGGGGGAAACGGCCGTCTTCAGGAGGCGACCGGAGCGAAGATTGCCGTGCATGCAGCCGACGCCCCCCTGCTGGTCGATCCGGCAGGCAACCTTTCCCTCTGGTTGGGCCCTCAGTTGCGCGTGGAGGGTCCGCCGGCCGACCTTCTCCTGCGCCAGGGCGACGTGCTGACCTGCGGGGAGCTGAAGCTGCGCGTGCTTCACACCCCGGGCCATACCCCGGGCAGCATTTGCCTCCTGGCGCCAGGGGGCGTCCTCTTAACCGGCGATACCTTGTTCGCCGGGTCGGTGGGCCGGACGGACTTTCCAGGCGGGGATCTGGCTACGCTCTTGTCCTCCATCGAGCAGCAGCTCTTGACCCTGCCGGATGAGACCAGGGTCTATCCGGGGCACGGCGAGCCGACTTCGGTGGGGGAGGAGCGGCGAGGGAACCCTTTCCTTTCGGCCCGTCCCGGCCGGTCCATTTGACAAGGCCAGGGGACTAAGTTACAATAGGCATGGCCGACCGAGAGAAGTGGCCGGGACGGCCGCGGTGGAGTGGGAGGAGGCCAGGAGATGGTTTTGGCGCGCATGCGCAAAGCGACGAAGGCGATCATTATTTTGGTGGTCGTGGCCTTTGTGGCCACCCTTATTTACGTAGGCGGCACCCTGCCTCGCGGGGCGGGGGGAACGGTGGCCGTGGTCAATGGAGAGCGCATCTCGGAAGACGAGTTTACCGATTTGTTCCTGCGCGTAGTGGCTCAACAGGAGAGGGAGGGGCGGACCATTCCCCCGGCCCAAGTAGAGGCCGTTCAAGCCCATCTCCTCGACCAAATGATCAACACCCGCCTCCTTCTGCAAGGGGCGCGCCGGGAGCGGATCAAGGTGGATGCCCGGGAGGTAGAGGCCCGGATCGAACACTACCGCAAGGCCTTCCCCTCTCAAGCGGAGTTTGAAGCTGCTTTGAAGGAAGAGGGGTCGAGCCTGGCTGATTTGAGGGCCAGGGTGCGGGACACGCTGCTGGTGGAAAAACTCCTGGAGCGGATCCAGAGTCAGGTGCAGGTCACTGATGAGGACGTGCGGGATGCCCTGCGCCGAGTCCACATCCGACACATCCTCATTGCGATTCCTCCGGGCGAGCAAGGGGAGGCGGAGGCCCGCTCCAAGGCCGAGGCCGTCTTGGCGCGGCTCAAGGCGGGAGAGGACTTCGCCGCCCTGGCCAAGGAGTACTCGGAGGACGAGGCCACGAAGGCAAACGGTGGCGATTTGGGCTTTTTGCGGAAGAACGAAGGGCTCGACCGCGACTTTGAAGCGGTGGCCTTCGCCATGAAGGCCGGCGAAGTCCGGGGGCCGGTGAAGACCGCCTTTGGCTATCACATCATCAAAGTAGAGGAGGTTCAAGAGCCTACTCCCGAGGAGCTGGCCAAAGAGAAAGAAGGGCTGAAGAAGGCGCTCCTGGAAACCAGGCGCGATCAGGCGGTGGAAGACTGGCTGGAGGCGCAGCGCAAAAAGGCGCGCCTGGTGATCAAGGATCCGGCCTTGGCGGCTTTCTTTGCTCTGCAGCAGGGGAAGCTGGACGAGGCTCTAAACCTTTACCAGGAGGCCTTGCGGGCGGAGCCGACCAACGGGTATCTTCACGTGAGCCTGGCCCGCATCTATCAAGAGAAGGGGGAGCAGGACAAGGTTCTGCAGCACATGGAAGAGGCCGCGCGCCTGGCGCCTGGAGATGCCTCTATCCTCTTTACCCTGGCTGACCTGTACCGCCAGCGGGGGAAGAACGACCGGGCGCTGGAGTATTACCGGAAGGCCAGCGACTTGGAGCCGGACGACTTCTACCTGCACATGCGCCTCCTCCAAATTTACCGGGAACTGAAAGAGGACCGGCTCGTGGCGGAGGAGATCGCCAAACTGGATAAGATCAAGCAGGCCAATGAAGAAGCCCGGCGGAGGGAGCAGGAGCGGCAGAAGCAGCAAGGGCAGCAAGAGGGGGCTGCGCGCCCGTGATCACCAGGCCCAGAGGGACCAGCGACATCCTGCCCGGAGAAGTGGAACGCTGGCAGTACGTAGAGGGAGAGATACGCTCCCTCTGCCGTTTGTTTAACTTCCGCGAGATCCGCACCCCTGTCTTCGAGCACACCGAGCTCTTTCTGCGCGGGGTGGGGGAAGGGACCGACATCGTCGAAAAGGAGATGTACACCTTTGTCGACAAAGGGGGGAGGAGCCTGACCCTCCGCCCCGAGGGCACGGCTTCGGTGGTTCGGGCGTACTTGGAGCACAAGCTCTACGCCGAAGGGGGAGCGGCCAAGTTTTACTACCTGGCCCCCATGTTCCGCTACGAGCGTCCCCAGGCCGGCCGTCTGCGCCAGCACCACCAGTTTGGCGTGGAGATCTTTGGCGCCCCGTCGGCCACCGCGGATGCCGAGGTGATCTCGTTGGCCATGGCCCTCCTCCAGAGGTTGGGGCTCGCGGGGCTGAGCGTCCACCTCAACAGCATCGGTTGTCCCGCCTGTCGCCCCGCCTATCGTCAAGAGCTGCAAGACTACTTCCGGCCCCACCTGGCTGCGCTCTGCCCGGACTGCCAGCGCCGTTTTGAGCGCAACCCCTTGCGCCTTTTGGACTGCAAAGAGGAAGAATGCCGCCGGGTGCGCGAGCATGCGCCCCAGATCCTCCAGCGCCTTTGTCCGGAGTGCCGGGAGCACTTTGAGTCCTTGCAAGACCAGCTGAAGCAGTTGGGGATTCCCTTCCGCCTCGACCCCTGGGTCGTGCGGGGGTTGGACTACTACACCCGGACGGTCTTTGAGGTGCTGGGAGCGGACCTGGGGGCGCAGAGCACCGTGTGCGCGGGCGGGCGGTACGACGGCCTGATCGAGTCCATGGGCGGGCCACCGGTGCCGGGGGTCGGCTTTGGGCTGGGGTTAGAGCGCCTGCTTTTGCTTTTAGAGAAGGGCGGACACCTGCACCTCACCCCGCCCGGCCCCCTGGTCTTTGTGGCCGCTGCCGATGCAGCGGGGAGCAGGGCGGCTTTGGCGCTCACCCAGCAGTTGCGGCGGGCTGGCCTTACCTGTGAGTTGGATTTGACGGGGCGCAGCTTGAAATCTCAGTTGAAGCAGGCCGACCGCCTGCGAGCCGCCTGGGCCGTCCTCCTGGGCGAAAGGGAGCTGGCGGAGGGTGTAGCTACGGTGCGGGACATGGAGACGGGCAGTGAAGAGCGCTTGCCGCTGGGCGAGCTGGCGGGCCAGCTGAGTACAAAGCTGAAAGGAAGGAACAGGAAGGACGATGCAGGAATTACCTACTAGCCTTCAAGGAGGGCGCAGCCATTATTGCGGCAGCTTAAACCTGGAGCTGGTGGGCCAGCGGGTGAGGCTGGCGGGCTGGGTGCATCGCCGGCGGGACCACGGCGGCCTGATCTTCCTCGACCTGCGGGACCGCAGCGGGATCGTCCAAGTGGTCTTCAGCCCGGAAGAGAGCGGAGAGGCTTTTCGCCAGGCGGAGCGGGTTCGCAACGAGTACGTGCTTTGGGTGACGGGCGAGGTGAGGCGGCGCCCCGCCGGGACGGCCAACCCGAACCTGGCCACCGGCGAGGTGGAGGTCTACGCGGATGCCCTCCAGATCCTGAACCCTTCCCGCACCCCGCCCTTTCTGGTGGGGGAACCCAGAGAAGTGGATGAGGCTGTGCGCCTGCGCTACCGCTACCTGGATCTGCGGCACCCCGAGATGCAGCGCAACCTGATGGTGCGCCACCGCATTGTCAAGGCGGTGCGCGATTTCTTGGACAGGAAGGGCTTTTGGGAGATCGAGACGCCCATGCTGACCCGCAGCACGCCGGAGGGGGCCCGCGACTACCTGGTCCCCAGCCGGCTCCATCCAGGGTCTTTTTACGCCCTTCCCCAGTCGCCGCAGCTCTTCAAGCAGCTCCTCATGGTGGCGGGATTTGACCGCTACTTCCAGATCGCCCGCTGCTTCCGGGACGAGGATCTGCGCGCCGACCGCCAGCCCGAATTTACTCAGATCGATTTGGAGCTGTCCTTCACCACAGGGGAGGAGATCAGGGCGCTGGTGGAAGAGATGATGGCGGAGGTTTGTCGCACCGCCCTGGGCTTTGCCCCGCCGCGTCCCTTTCACGTGCTGACTTGGCGGGAAGCCATGAGCCGCTACGGTACCGACCGGCCCGACCTCCGCTTCGGGCTGGAGCTGGGCGATGCCTCGGCTGCGGTGGCGGAGTCGGAGTTTCAGGTCTTTCGCCAGGCCGTGGCGGGCGGAGGGAAGGTCTTGGGCCTGGCAGTGCCGGGGGGGGCTGCCCTGCCCCGGCGCGAGTTGGATGAACTGACGGCCCTCAGCCAGGAGTTCGGCGCCCGGGGGCTGGCCTGGCTCGCTTTGGGCGAAGAGGGGCCGCGGGGGCCCAGTGCGAAGTTCCTGCGGCCGACCGAAGTGGAAGGAATCCGCGCGGCCCTGGGCGGAAAGCCGGGTGACCTCCTGCTATTGGTGGCGGACCGCTGGGAGGTGGCTGCGTCCG
Organism: Bacillota bacterium; assembly: GCA_029961005.1. Lineage (GTDB taxonomy): Bacteria > Bacillota > UBA5301 > JASBVW01 > JASBVW01 > JASBVW01. Next base: position 4,013 of record JASBVW010000020.1, on the reverse strand, counting down.
TCTTGGGTCGGCTGCGCCTGGAACTGGGGCGGCGCCTGCAGCTAATCCCGCCCGACCAGTACCGCTTCTGCTGGATCGTGGACTTTCCCCTCTTGGAGTACGACCAGGAGGAAAAGCGGTGGGTGGCCGTCCATCACCCCTTTACAGCGCCGCGCGAGGAAGACTTGCCCCTTTTGGAGTCGGACCCCGGCTCGGTTCGGTCTCAGGCGTACGATTTGGTCCTGAATGGCGTGGAATTGGGTGGAGGCAGCATCCGCATTCACCGGCGAGAGTTGCAGGAGAAAGTCTTTGCCGCCCTGGGCATTCCTCCGGAGGAGGCCAGGGAGAAGTTCGGCTTTTTGCTGGAGGCCCTGGAGTACGGCGCTCCGCCCCACGGAGGGGTGGCCTTCGGCCTGGACCGGCTGGTCATGCTGCTCGTGGGCTGCGATTCCATCCGGGAGGTGATTGCCTTCCCCAAGACGCAGAGCGCTACTTGCCTCTTGACGGGCGCGCCGGCGCCAGTGGCGGAGAAGCAGCTGCGGGAGCTGCACCTGCGCCCGGCCCCCTAAATTTGGTCTTCCGGCGCGCTGAAAAGGGCAGGTGCGACATATCATAACATAAGAGGGCGGGGGCAGTGGGGCCGCAGGCGCGGCCTGCCCCGGTTGCCAGGAGCGGCGGCTTGTGCTATGATCAAAATGAAATAGCCGAGTTTTAAGCGCCCTACCGTGTGCGTGATCAAGCTGATTGTGTTGTGAACCAACACACATTTACTGGGAGCCCGGGCTCTGCCGGTGGCGGGCAGGCCTCCGGAGAGAGGAAGCCTCAAGCCGGCAGGAGGGCACCCACCTGTCGGGGACGGGTTCATGCAACATTCAGCACTTAACGGCACGGCGGGGCCTCTTTTTTCGGGATGTGAGAGGATGGACCCAACCCAAGGACACCCCTTTAGCCGCACTGAGTTGCTCATCGGGGAGCGAGGTCTGGAGCGCCTGGCGGAGAGCCGAGTGGCCGTCTTCGGCCTGGGCGGGGTGGGATCCTACGCCGCGGAAGCCCTGGGCCGGGCCGGCGTGGGGAACTTGGTCCTGGTAGACCACGATCTGATCTGTCCTTCCAACCTCAACCGGCAGATCCACGCCCTGTGGGAGACCGTGGGGCAGCCGAAGGTGGAGGTCATGGCCCGGCGGATCCGCTCCATCAATCCTCGGGCCGAGGTCATTCCCTGTCAGCTCTTTTATCGACCGGGCGACGGGCTGTCTTTTCTTTCTCCGCGCCCGGACTACCTGGTGGATGCCATAGACCACGTGCCAGCCAAGGCGGACCTTCTGGCCTGCGCTTATCGCCTGGGGATCCCGGTCGTCTCCGCCCTGGGGGCGGGCAACAAGCTGGATCCCACTGCCTTGCGGGTGGCGGATCTGGCCGAGACCCACACTTGCCCGCTGGCCCGGGCGGTCCGGGCGCGCCTCCGCCGCTATGGCATCACTAAAGGGATCAAAGTGGTCTTCTCCACTGAGCGGCCGCGCCGCCCGGTCAGGGAGGAAGGAGAAGGGCTGCGGCGGCGGGTGCCGGGCTCCATCTCCTATCTCCCGGCTTTGATGGGGCTCCTGGCGGCTGGGGTGGTGATCACCGATCTTCTGGGGGAGGTGCGAGGGAATGAGCCTGTTTGAGGGGGGAGCGGCCGCCCGGCAGGCCATGCCGCTGGCGGCGCGCCTGCGCCCGCGCAACCTGGACGAGTTTATCGGCCAGGAGCACCTGATCGGCCAGGGGCGCCTCTTGCGCCGGTTGGCCGAGGAGAGGCGGCTGGTCTCTTTAATTTTTTACGGCCCGCCGGGGACAGGCAAGACCACCCTGGCCCGCCTCCTGGCGGGCGCCTCCGGGGCCTATTTTGAGCAGCTCAACGCCGTGACGGCAGGGGTAGCGGACGTCCGCCGGGTGATTCAAGAAGCCGCTGACCGCCTGCACCTGCACGGCCAGAGAACGGTTTTGTTCATCGACGAGATCCACCGCTTCAACCGTGCCCAGCAGGACGCCCTTCTGAAGGCAGTAGAGGAGGGCGTCCTGATCTTTATCGGCGCCACGGCCGAGAACCCCTTTTATGAAGTGGTTTCGCCCTTGATCTCCCGGGCCCGGGTCTTCCGCTTTGAGCCACTGACCGAGGCGGACTTGGAGCGCATTCTGGACCTGGCCCTCTCCGACGAGCGGGGTTTGGGGAGGGAGCGAATAGAAGTAGAGCCGGAAGCCCGGCGCCACCTGATCCGGGTCAGCGGCGGAGATGCGCGGGCGCTGCTCAACGCCCTGGAACTGGCGGCTCTGGCGGCGCAGCCGGGGGCGGACGGGCGGCGCCTTATCACCCGGCAGCTGGCCGAAGAGGCTACCCAGGTCAGGGCCCTGCGCTACGACCGGGCGGGAGACTACCACTACGACGCCATTTCGGCTTACATCAAGAGCCTGCGGGGTTCGGACCCGGACGCCGCCCTTTACTGGATGGTGCGCATGCTGGAGGCAGGGGAGGACCCGCTCTTCATCGCGCGCCGCCTGGTGATTCAGGCGGCGGAGGACGTGGGCAACGCCGATCCCCAGGCCTTGCTGATGGCGGTCTCTGCCTTTTTGGCAGTGGAGAGGGTCGGCCTGCCGGAGGGGAAGATCCCCTTGGCCCAGGCTACCATTTACGTGGCCACCGCCCCCAAGTCCAACGCTGCTTACCTCGCTTTGAGGGCGGCTGAGGAAGCGGTGCGCAGCGGGCCCACCGCCGAGGTTCCCCTCCACTTGCGCGATGCCTCCCATCCGGGAGTGCGGGCACAGCTGGGCCACGGGGAGGGTTACCTCTACCCCCACGACTTCCCCGGCGCCTACGTGATCCAGCAGTACCTCCCTTCCGCCCTGCAAGGGCGGCGGTTTTATGAGCCCTCCGACCGCGGTTACGAGGGTCGGATCAGGGAGAGACTAGAAAAGCAGGACTTTACCCGCTGACTGCCGGCCGCCGTTGACAACGCCCGGGCCCGTGTGGTATAGTATGGCCAGAAAACCCTAGGAAACTAATCGGAATTAGGGAGGAACTGGTAAAGGGCATGGCAGTGCGCTTGTCGACGCGGGGGCGTTACGGGCTGCGGGCCATGGTGGACTTGGCCTTGCACTACGGCCAGGGGCCGGTGGCCTTGAAGAGCATCGCCGACCGCCAGAACGTGTCGGATCACTATTTGGAGCAGCTGATGGGTTCCCTGCGCAAGGCAGGTCTGGTCAGCAGCGTCCGCGGGGCGCAGGGCGGGTACGAATTGGTGCGCCGCCCGGCGGAGATCACGGTGGGCGACGTGGTGCGGGCCCTGGAAGGGCCCATCGCTCCTGTGGAGTGCGTCAGTGAAGCGGCGGACGCGGCTTCGGTTTGTGGGATGATCAACACCTGCGTGACGCGCCTGGTTTGGGCCAAGCTCCGCGACAGCATTGCCGAGGTCTTGGATTCCATCACTTTGGAAGACCTGTGTGCGGAGGCCCGGGAGCTGCAGTCCAAGCAGGATGCTTTCATGTACTACATTTGAGCGGGAGCAAGGGAGAGTGAGGTCAGTGGAGGGGCAGATTTACCTCGATCATGCGGCTACTACTCCGGTGGACCCGGCGGTGGTGGAGGCGATGCTTCCCTACCTGAAGGAGACCTTCGGCAACCCCTCTTCCATCCATGGGGTGGGGCGCAGGGCGCGCCGGGCCTTGGACGAGAGCCGCGACTTGGTGGCCCATCTTCTGGGGGCGCAGCCGGAGGAGATCGTCTTCACCAGTGGCGGTTCGGAGGCGGACAACCTGGCCATCAAAGGGGTGGCCTGGGCCAACTCCCAGCGCGGGAACCACATCATCACTTCGGCCATCGAGCACCACGCCGTCCTCGATGCCTGCAAGTTCCTGGAGAAGCACGGCTTCCGCGTGACCTACCTGCCGGTGGACTCCACCGGCCTGGTCGATCCGGCCGCGGTAGAAGAGGCCATCGACGAGCGGACCATCCTGGTCACGATTATGCACGCCAACAATGAGGTAGGGACCATAGAGCCCAT
>JASBVW010000019.1 GCA_029961005.1 Bacillota bacterium | reverse complement strand
GGGCTGCTCAGCCCGGGGGCTCCGCCGCTGGACGAGGAGGCCAGGCGCCTGGTCTACCGGGACGAGCAAACCGGCTGGCGCTTTCTCCTGGTGAAACCGGCCGACGTCCCCACCTACGTGGAGTACGGGGGAGCCGATCTGGGGGTGGTGGGCAAGGACGTCCTCCTGGAAGTGGAGCGGGACGTCTGCGAACTGGTGGACCTGGGGCTGGGTTTCTGCCGCATGGTGGTGGCCGTTCCCGCTGCCACCGAGATCGAGTCGGTGGACCAGCTGGGCTTTAACACCCGGGTGGCCACCAAGTTTCCGCGCATCGCGGCGCAGTACTTTCGCCGGCGGGGCATCCAGGCGGAGATCGTGGAGCTGCACGGTTCCATCGAACTGGCGCCGCTGGTGGGCATGGCGGAGGCCATCGTCGACCTGACCGCCACCGGCCAGACGCTGAGCGAAAACGGCCTGCGGGTGGTGGACGAGCTCTTCCAAGCCACCGCCCGGCTGGTGGCCAACCGGGTCAGTTACAAGGTGGCTTATGAGCAGATTATGGACCTGGTGGCCCGCCTGCGGGAAGTGGTGGGTTACTGACCGGGGGAAAGGAGAGGACTATGGCGGACCTGGAATGGTGGATCGTGCGCTCCTGGGAGGTGGGGGAGGAGCAGGTGCGCCACCTTTTGCGGCGGTCCCTGGAGTTTACCGCCGAAGAGGAGGAGGCGGTGCGGGAGATCATCGCTGAGGTGCGGCGGAACGGCGACGCCGCCCTCTTACACTACACCAGCCGCTTCGACGGCGTGCAGTTGCAGGCCAGCGAGCTGAGCGTCAGCGAAGAAGAGCTCCGCCGGGCGGAGCGGGAGGTCAGCCCTCGCTTTAAAGAAGCCCTGACTTTAGCCCGGGAGCGGATCCTGGATTTTCACCGCCGCCAGGTGCGCCAGAGCCTCTTAGTTCCGGAGGGAGACGGGTCCTTTTTGGGTCTGCTCTACCTCCCCCTGCGCCGGGTGGGCGTCTACGTCCCCGGAGGACGGGCGCCTTACCCCTCCTCGGTTTTGATGAACGTCCTCCCGGCGGTGGTGGCGGGGGTGCAGGAGATTGTCCTGGTCACGCCACCCCGGCGCGATAAGAGCGTAGATCCCCACATCCTGGTGGCGGCCCGCGTGGCGGGGGTGCAGAAGATTTACCGGGTGGGCGGGGCGCAGGCAGTGGCGGCTCTGGCTTACGGCACCGCCACCATCCCCCGGGTGGACAAGATCGTGGGCCCCGGGAACGTTTACGTGACCCTGGCCAAGCGCCTGGTCTTCGGGCAGGTGGGGATCGACCTCCTGGCCGGCCCCAGCGAAGTGGCGGTGGTGGCCGATGAAACGGCGGATCCGACTTTGGTGGCGGCCGACCTGCTCTCGCAGGCGGAGCACGACCCTGAGGCGGCCTCCCTTCTCTTTACCCCCTCGGAACAGTTGGCCCGGCAGGTGGCGAAAGAGCTGGAGAAACAACTGGAGGACCTGCCGCGGCGCGAGGTGGCGGTGGCCGCCCTGGCCCGCCACGGCTTCTGCCTGGTGGTCCGCTCCCTGGCGGAGGCCCTGGAGTGGGTGAATGAGCTGGCGCCGGAGCACCTGGAGTTGATGGTGAGCGATCCGTGGCGCTGGCTGGGCCGGGTACAGCGGGCGGGAGCGGTCTTTTTAGGCCATTCCACCCCGGAGCCGGTGGGCGACTATCTGGCTGGGAGCAACCACGTCCTGCCCACCCACGGCACGGCCCGCTTCTCCTCCGGGCTGGGAGTAGAGGATTTTTGCCGGCGCCTGAGCGTGGTGCAGTGGACGCCGGAGCGCCTGCAGGAGCTGGGCTGGGCCATAGAGGAACTGGCGGCGGTGGAAGGCTTTCAGGCGCATGCGCAGGCTGTGCGCCTCCGCCTCCCGAAGGCGGCGAACCGCCTCGCGCCGGGCGAAGACCGGCCGGCCGCCGGGCGAGGGGGGAGGAAGAGTGGCTAAAGAGAGGGCGGCCTGCGTGGAGCGGCAAACCTCCGAGACTGCGGTCAGCGTGCGGTTGTCCCTGGACGGCCGGGGGGCGGCCCGGGTCGAGACGGGCCTGGGGTTCTTCGATCATATGCTGACCCAACTGGCCGTGCACGGCTTCTTTGATCTGGACCTTTCCGCCCGGGGGGACCTCCAGGTGGATGGTCATCACCTGGTGGAGGATGTGGGGCTCGCCCTGGGCCGGGCCCTGGCCGAGGCTCTAGGGGACAAGGCCGGCATCAATCGGTTTGGCTTCGCCCTGGTGCCCATGGACGAAGCCTTGGCCCAGGTGGCCCTCGACCTGAGCGGCCGCCCCTACCTGGGCTGGGAGGTTAAGTTCCCGCAAGAGCAGATGGGGGTTTTTGAAGCCGCCCTGGTGAAGGAGTTTTTCCGGGCCCTGGCCAGCGCGGGTGGAGTGACGCTGCACGCCCGCGCCACCGGGGAGAACAGCCACCACATGGCTGAGGCTCTCTTTAAGGCCCTGGGGCGCGCCCTGGATCAGGCGACCCGGTTGGACGAGCGCCTGAGCGGGGTCCCTTCTTCCAAAGGTGTGCTGTCATGATTGCCATCATCGATTACGGCATGGGAAACCTGCGCAACGTGGAGCGGGCTTTCCGGCGGTTGGGCATCCCGGCGGTGGTGACGGGCGACCGGCGGGAGGTGGAGAAGGCCTCCGCTCTGGTCCTGCCGGGGGTAGGCGCCTTTACCGCCGCGATGGAGAACCTGCGCCGAGCCGGCCTGGAGGTGGTGATCCGGGAGGCGGTGGAGGGCGGGCGGCCGTTTTTAGGCATCTGCCTGGGGCTACAGCTCCTCTTTGAGGAGAGCGAGGAGGGGGCGGAAGGCGGAGCAAGACCCCGGGGGCTCGGCCTTTTGCCGGGGCGGGTCGTCCGGTTCAAGGAAGGCCTCAAGGTGCCCCAGATCGGCTGGAACCAGCTGCACATTCTCCGGCCGGAGGCGCCGGAGTTGCAGGGGATAGAGGAGGGCTCCTTCTTTTATTTCGTCCATTCGTACTACGCCCTGCCCGCAGATCCCGGCACCGTGGCCGCCACCACCGACTACGGGGTCTCCTTCGCCTCCGCAGTCTGGCGCGACAACCTCTTTGCCGTCCAGTTCCACCCCGAAAAGAGTTCGCGGGCCGGCCTGACCCTGCTGGCCAACTTCGCCCGCCGGGCTGGGTTGAGGGTGCAAGAGGAGGGTGAAGCATGCAGGTGATCCCCGCCCTCGACCTGCGCCAGGGGCGCTGCGTCCGGCTGGTCCAGGGAGAGCGCCAGCGGGAGATGGTCTTCAGCCGCGACCCGGTGGCGGTGGCCTTGGACTTCGCCGCCCGCGGGGCGCAGCGGCTGCACGTGGTAGACCTGGACGCGGCTTTTGGCGAGTCGACCAATCGGCAAGTAATCAGGGAGATAGTTCGGCAGGTCTCCGTTCCGGTCCAAATGGGCGGAGGAGTGCGCGACCTGCGGGGGGTGGAGGAGGCCCTCGCGCTGGGGGTCCAATGGGTCATCCTGGGGACGGCGGCAGTGGAGCGGCCGGAGTTAGTAGCTGAGGCTTGCCGCCTCTTCCCGGGGCGCATCTTGGTGGGGATTGACGCGCGTCAGGGGTACGTCTGCACTTCCGGATGGACGGTGACCACCCCGGTGCGGGCGGAGGAGCTGGCCCGGCGGATGGGGGAGGCAGGGGTGGAAGCCGTGATCTACACCGACATCGCCCGGGACGGGACCTTGAGCGGCCCCAACCTGGAGGGGATTCGCCGCCTGGCGGAGGAGGGCGGGGTAAAGGTGATCGCCTCCGGCGGGATCTCCTCTGCCCGGGACATCGCCGCCTTGCGCGCTTTGGAGCCCGCAGGGGTGGTGGGGGTCGTGGTCGGGCGGGCCCTGTACAGCGGCAGCTTGACCCTGGAAGAGGCCTTGAAAGCGGCAGCGGGGCGGGAGGAGGCGTAAAAGTGCTGGCCAAGCGGGTCATTCCCTGTCTGGACGTGAAAGGCGGGCGGGTGGTGAAGGGGGTCCATTTTCGCCAGCTGCGGGACGCGGGGGACCCCGTGGAGTTGGGGGCCTTTTACGACCGGGAAGGGGCGGATGAGCTGGTCTTTTTGGACATCAGCGCCTCGACGGAGGGGCGCCGCACCTTGGTGGAGATGGTGCGCCGGGTGGCGGAACAGGTCTTTATCCCTTTCACCGTGGGGGGCGGCATCGGCTCACCGGGGGAGATTCGGGAGCTTCTCCTGGCCGGGGCGGACAAGGTCTCGCTCAATACGGCGGCGGTCAGGGACCCGGGCTTGATCTCGGCGGCGGCCCGGCTCTTTGGCTCCCAGTGCGTGGTGGTGGCCATCGATGCCCGGCGCCGACTCGATTCTGACCCCACCCGCCCCCGGTGGGAGGTGTACGTGCGCGGGGGGACGACCCCCACCGGCTTGGATGCGGTGGAGTGGGCTCGCCGCGCGGCGGAGCTGGGAGCGGGGGAGATCCTCCTCACCAGCATGGACGCCGACGGCACGCTGGCCGGGTACGACAACGCCCTCAACCGGGCGGTGGCGGAGGCGGTCCCCATCCCCGTCATCGCCTCGGGCGGGGCGGGGCGGTTGGAAGACCTGGCGGCGGCCTTTGAAGAAGGCCGAGTGGATGCGGTTCTGGCGGCTTCCATCTTTCACTACGGCCGGTACACGGTGCGTCAGGTGAAAGAATACCTCAGGGGGCGGGGAATACCCGTCCGCCTGTAGTGCGGCGGAGGGCGAGATGAAGGCGTTAGCAAAGGAAGAGGTGCTGGAGAGGCTGGTCTTCGACGAGCGGGGCCTCATCCCGGTGGTGGTCCAGGAGGCGCGCACGCGGGAAGTGCTGATGATGGCCTACATGAACCGGGAAGCGCTCCGGCTCACCCTGGAAAGCGGGGAGACTTGGTTCTTCAGCCGGAGCCGGCAGACCCTGTGGCATAAAGGAGAGACCTCGGGGCATCGCCAGCGGGTGGTTGCCCTGTGGGCGGACTGCGACTACGACACTCTGCTGGTGGAGGTGGAGCAGGTGGGCGGCATAGCCTGCCACGAGGGGGAGCCCTCCTGCTTTCATCACGCCGTGGGGCCGGCGGAAGGTGAGGAGAGGGCGGGTCCAGAGATCCTGCGCCGGCTCTATGAGCTGGTGCTGGAGCGCCAGGCCCATCCACGGCCCGATTCTTACACCTGCCGGCTCTTGGAGGCTGGCCCGGACCGCATCCTGCAGAAAGTGGGAGAGGAGGCGGTGGAGGTGGTGATCGCAGGTAAGAACGGCCGCCCGGAGGAGATCATCCCGGAGGTGGCCGATCTGCTCTATCACCTGCTGGTCTTCTTGGGGTCTCAGAAACTGGAGCCGGAGAGGGTCTTCGGCGAGTTGCAGCGCCGGCGAATATTACCAAAGTAGGTAAAAAATTATTGACTCCCGAACTAAAAAACACTATAATTTTCCTCGAAGGTTTTACAAAAAACCTAGAGACTTCTCCGAAAGTGGCAAACCGCTCGAAAGGGCGGGGCGCAAAGCCACGGGTCTACCGCCGAGAGGCCAGGACAGCCGGGTTGCCGAAGAGAGTTGCTCAGGTTTGGGGGAGAGGGAACCCACCCTTCCGGTCTCTTGACGGAAGGGTGTTTTTTTGCTCTGGTGAGGGGGGTCGGAGCAAGGGGAGAGTGTTGGTGGCTCCAAGCTAAAAGAAAAAGGAGGGCAGGCCAATGGTGAAGCGTTGGCAGTTTTTGGACCAGTACACCGAACACCACTCCAGAAGGGTCGGCCGTTACGTGGCTCTGCTCGGCCAAGCCCTGAAACTTGCGGAACAAGACCTGGAAGCCCTCATCTGTTGTGCCCAGATCCACGACATCGGCAAGGCCATGATCAGCGTGGAGATTCTGCAGAAGCCAGGAAGGCTGACGGAGAAGGAGTTTGAACTGATCAAGGAGCACCCGGTGATCGGTGCAGAGATTGCCCAGCGAAGCCAGATGCGGCCGGAGATTGTGGAGGGGATCCGGTACCATCACGAGCGCTACGACGGGCGCGGTTATCCCGCCGGCTTAAAGGGAGAAGCGATTCCGCTCTTTGCCCGGATAATCACGGTGGCGGATGCCTACGACGCCATGACCAGCGCCCGCATCTATCGGCCTGCCTTATCGCCGGAGGCGGCTCTCCGGGAGCTGGAGAATTGCTCCGGGACCCAGTTTGATCCGAGGTTCGTAGAGGTTTTCCTCGCGGTGGCTAGGGAAAATGTAGTGAACTTTGCGGGGTGTCCAGAAAGGCCGGTCTATGACCTGGTTCGCCGCCTCTACCCCACTCCCATGGATCTCCTGAACGCCATCCGGGAGCGGGAACCCTCTTTTTTTCAGTGTTGCACCTGCGGGATGAGCTTTGTCGACCCTTCTCTCCTGGAGAGGCACGCCAAGTCCTTGGGCCACCTTGCTTATTATCAGGTCGTCAACATCCACGGCAGCCTCTTTAAAAAGCCGCTGGCTTACGTGGTAGGGGGGCAGCCCGCCCCTGTGGAGAGCGAGGAGGTTCGCCGCTAGTGCTCTTCCGGGGTGGGTGCGCTGGCGGCGGAGGTTTTACCTTTACCTTTCCCTCTCGTCGCGAGAGGGAAAATTTTTCTGGGAGTAAAATCAGAATTTTTTAAAATTCATCCTTGACAGAAAAGAAACCGCTGCGCTATAATGCAGGTAAATCTGACAAATTACCCAAAACGGAGGGAAGGCGGAGTGTCGGAATATCTGGAGGTCGGCCTTTTTTTAGTTGCTTCAGCCCTCTTCTATGCGGTCACTATGTTCATGGCCTCCCTGGTCAGCCCCCACGCTCCCACGGCGGCCAAACAGTCCCCCTACGAGTGCGGCGAACAGCCGGTCGGAGAGGCCCAGGTCCGCTTCGGCCCCAACTATTACATTATCGCCTTGATCTTTGTGCTCTTTGACGTCGAGGCCATCTTCCTCTTCCCCTGGGCGGCCGCCCTGCGGGAGGTGGGAATGGCCGGGTTTATTGAGATGCTGGTCTTTATCGGCGTGCTTCTGGTCGGTCTCGTTTATGCCTGGAGAAAGAAGGTGCTGTCGTGGATTTGATTCATGCCCCCTTTGTACCGGGGGTGATCCAGACTACGGTGGATCAGGTGATCAACTGGAGCCGCAAGTCCTCGCTTTGGTACATGCTCTACGGCATTGCCTGCTGCTCCATTGAGATGATGGCCACCGGCGCTTCCCGGTACGACTTCGACCGGTTTGGCCTGATTTATCGCGGTTCGCCCCGCCAATCAGACCTGATGCTGGTGACCGGCAATGTGAACCTGAAGATGGCCAAGGTGCTGAAACAGCTCTACGACCAAATGGCCGAGCCCAAGTGGGTGATCGCCGTGGGCTCCTGCGCCGTCAGCGGCGGCCCCTTCCGGGGCAGCTACAACATGGTGGACGGCGTAGACCAGGTGGTGCCGGTGGACGTCTACCTTCCCGGCTGCCCGCCCCGCCCGGAGGCACTGCTGGACGCGGTCTTGAAGTTGCAGCGGAAGATCATGCGGCCGCAAAGACAGGGGGTGGCTTCATGAACCTGGAGGCCTTCTTGACTGAAGTGAAGAGCAGGTTCCCCGGCGCTTCTTTTGAACAGGCGGGCCAAGATTGGGTGCTGCGGGTTCCCGCTGCCGAATGGGAAGCGGTGGCCGGCTACCTGGCCGGGCACGGGCCTCGGTTTGATTATCTCTCCTCCCTGACGGCGGTGGACCGCGGGGATCGCCTGGAGCTGGTCCTGCATCTGAGGGCTCTGGCTGCGGGTGAGCGCCTCACCGTGAAGACGGATTTAAACCGGGAACAGCCCGAAGTGGCCAGCGTCACCGGCATCTGGAAGACGGCCAACTGGCACGAGCGGGAGGTTTACGACCTCTTCGGCGTGGTCTTTCGAGGCCATCCCAAGCTGCGGCGCATTTTACTGGCGGAAGATTTTGAGGGCCATCCGCTGCGCAAGGACTACGTGGACCCGCGGCGGCGAAAGGTGGAGGGTCAGGCGTGACTACTGCGGAGAAGACGGCTACCCAGTCGGAAGAGGTCTTGGAGCAGGTTTTGACGGTGAACTTCGGCCCCCAGCACCCCAGTACCCACGGGGTGCTGAGGGTGGTGGCCCGGATCAGGGGGGAATACCTCCAGGATGCGGAGCCGGACCTGGGTTATCTGCACCGGTGTTTCGAAAAGATCGCGGAGGGCTGGACCTACCCCCAGATCGTCCCTTTAACAGACCGCCTGGACTATCTGGCGGCCATCACCAATGAATGGGCCTACGTGCTGGCGGTAGAAAAGCTCCTGGGCCTCCAGGTGCCTGAGCGGGCGGAGTACATCCGGGTGATCGTGGGTGAGCTGCAGCGCATCCTCAGCCACCTCCTTTGGATGGGGGCCTATGCTTTGGACCTGGGGGCTACTACGCCGTTCCTGTACGTCTTCCAGGAGCGGGAGCGCCTGTACGACCTGATGCAACTGGTCACCGGGGCGAGGATGACCTACAACTACCTGCGCATCGGCGGGGTGAAGCGCGACCTACCGCCGGAGTTCTTCCCCCTCCTGGAGAAGGCGCTGGACAACGTCCTCAAGGTGGCGGACGAGTACCAGGCGCTGGTCCTGGAAAACGTGATCTTCCAGGCCCGGACGAAGGGGATCGGGGTGCTCCCGCCCGACCTGGCCAGGCAGTACGCCATCAGCGGGCCGATGCTGCGCGGGTCAGGGGTGGCCTGGGACCTGCGGCGGTCGGAGCCCTACTCTGTCTACGACCGGTTTGACTTTGCCGTCCCCACCGGCCAGAATGGCGACTGCTACGACCGCGCCGTCTGCCGGGTGGAGGAGATCCGCCAGAGCGCGCGCATCATCCGCCAGGCGGTAGCCGGCTTGCCGGCGGGCGAGGTGCGGGCTAAAGTCCCGGCCGCCATCCGGCCCCCGGCCGGCGAGGTCTACACCGCCATCGAATCTCCGCGCGGCGAGCTGGGGGTTTACCTGGTCAGCGACGGGGGGCCTCAGCCTTATCGGCTGAAGTGGCGGGCGCCTTCCTTTGTCAACCTGCAGGTCCTGCCGGAGATCGCGCGGGGGGCCAAGGTGGCAGACTTCATCGCCATCTTGGGGAGCATTGACATCATCCTGGGGGAGGTGGACCGCTAAATGAGCAAACCGCTCCTGGAACTCCTGATCGCCGGGATCAAGTTCGCCCTGGTCTTGGGCTTTGTCTCCGTCAACGCCCTCTTCCTGATCTGGTTGGAGCGCAAGGTCTCCGCCCGCATCCAGAACCGCATGGGCCCCATCTACGTGGGGCGCCCCCAGGGGTGGCTGCAGACGGCGGCCGATGCCCTGAAGCTCCTGACCAAGGAGGACATCATTCCTGCCGGTGCGGACCGGCTGACCTTCGTGGTGGCTCCGGCGGTCCTCTTCACCTCGGCAGTGCTCTTATTTGTGGTCATCCCCTTCGGGCCCGGCCTGATCGTGCGGGACCTGAAGCTGGGCGTGGCCTACGCGGCGGCGGTGAGCGGCCTGGCCGTGATCAGCCTGGTCATGGCCGGGTGGGGGTCCAACAACAAATATTCCTTGGTGGGCGCGCTGCGCTCGGCCTCTCAGATGATCAGCTACGAGGTCTCCCTGATCCTGGCTATGCTGAGCGTGGTCATCCTGGCCGGTTCCCTCAGCACCGTGGAGATAGTGGAGGCGCAGAGCCGCATCTGGTTCATCGCCCTGCAGCCCCTGGGCTTTCTCATCTATTTTATTGCCCTCCTGGCGGAGCTGAACCGCGCCCCCTTCGACCTGCCCGAGGCGGAGTCTGAGCTGGTGGCGGGGTATAACACCGAGTACAGCGGCATGAGGTGGGCCATCTTCTTCCTGGCCGAATACGCCAACCTCTTTGCCGGCTCGGCTCTGGCGGTCACCCTCTTTCTGGGCGGCTGGCAAGGCCCCTGGCTGCCGCCGGTGGTGTGGTTCTTCCTTAAGACCTTCTTGGTGATTGTAGTGGCCATGTGGCTGCGCTGGACGCTGCCCCGGGTGCGCCCGGACCAGTTGACCAGCCTGGGCTGGAAGCTCCTCCTGCCGGCTGCGCTGGTCAATCTGGGCGTGACCGGGTTCCTTGTCCTGGCGGGCTGAAAGGGGAGGAGCAGAGTGATGGAAACTGTAACCGCGATTCTCAAGGGGGGCTGGAGCATTCTGGTGGGCCTGGGCATCACCTTCCGGCGCATGCTGCGCCCGCCGGTCACCCTGCGCTATCCTGAGGAGCGCCCCGAGCTTCCGCCGATTTACCGGGGCATGCCGGCGCTCCTCTCCGATCCTGAGACGGGAGAGCTCCGGTGCACGGCCTGCGGAGTTTGTCAGCGCACCTGCCCCCTGGAGGCGATTCATATGGAACCGGCCCCGCTGGGGCCGGACAAGAAGAAGCGGCCGGCCAGTTTTACCCTGGACATGGGGCGCTGCATGGTCTGCGGCCTTTGCGCGGAGGCCTGCGCCTTCAACGCCCTGACCATGGCAGGCCGGTATGAGCTGGCCGGCTACACGCGCCAGGATTTGATCTTCAGCCTGGAGGAGCTGGCCGAGATCGGCCGCGGCTACCGGGAGAACAACCAGGCCCCGCCCCGCCCCGCGGGCGCCCGGGCGCAGGATGGGGGTGGAGTGCAGTGACGGGGGAGATAGTTCTCTTCTTGCTCTTGGCCGTCTTCACCTTAGCGGCGGCGGCCTGGTCGGTGGTGGCGCCCAAGGTGGTCCACGCCGCCCTCGGCCTCATGACTGCCTTCTTAGGGGTAGCCGGAATTTACCTGGTGCTGGAGAGCCCGTTCCTGGCCGTGGTCCAGGTGCTGATCTACATCGGCGCCATCGCCACCATGATCCTCTTTGCCATCATGCTCTCCGACCTGCCTGAGATCCGCGGCGAGGCGATTCCGGCTGGGGAAAGGGGTACGCGCCGGGCTTATGCGGCGGTGCCGCGCTGGCTGGCCCGCCTGATCCCGCCGGCCGCCGGTCTGGCTTTCTTGCTGCTCATCCGCTGGGAAGAGGTGGGCTTGCCCGCCCTGAGCCGGCCCGGCCCGGCTGGGGCACCCATAGAGATCGAGGACCTGGCCCGCTTGCTCTTCAACCAGTATGCCCTTCCGTTCGAAGCGCTGTCGGTCCTGATCCTGTCCGCCCTCATAGGGGCCTTGGTCCTGGCCAGAAAGGAGAGTGAGTAAACATGGTGCCGCAGAGCTGGGTTTTGGTCTTCACAGCAGCCCTCTTCGGCCTCGGGCTGTGGGGTTCCCTGCGGGCCACCAACGCCGTCCGCATCCTGATGGGGATCGAACTGATGCTGAATGCCATTAATGTCAACCTGGTGGCCTTTAACCGCTACCTGGCCGATCAGGCCGGGCAGGGGCAGGTCTTCGCCCTCTTTGTCATGACCATCGCGGCGGCGGAAGCTGCCGTAGGGCTGGCCATCTTCGTCAGCCTGGCGCGCAGCTACAAGGGCATCAACGTGGACAAGATCAACATCCTGAAGTGGTAAGGGGGAAGGGAGTAGATGACGGCGGTGCTACCATACAGCTGGCTCATACCGGTCTTTCCCCTGGGGGCGTGGGTAGGCATTTGGGCGCTGGCG
>JASBVW010000018.1 GCA_029961005.1 Bacillota bacterium | reverse complement strand
CGACGTCTACACCAGCGGCGGGCGCCCCTTTGAGGGCTGTCCCCGGTACGTCCTCAAACGGGCTATGGCAGAAGCCGCCCAGTTGGGCTTTGTCATGAACGCCGGGCCGGAAGCGGAGTTCTTCCTCTTCAAGCAAACCCCGGACGGCCAGCCCACCACCATCACCCACGACGAGGGGTCCTACTTTGACCTTTCGCCGATCGACCGGGGAGAAGAGGCCCGCCGCGAGATCGTCTCCTACCTGGAGCAGATGGGCTTCGAGGTGGAGGCCTCCCATCACGAAGTGGCCGAAGGGCAGCACGAGATTGACTTCAAGTACGCCGACGCCCTGACCACGGCAGACCGGGTCATCACCTTCAAGTTCGTCACGCGGGCGGTGGCCCTCAAGCACGGCCTCCACGCCACCTTCATGCCCAAACCCATTTACGGCATCAACGGGTCCGGCATGCACACCAACCTCTCCCTCTTTAAAGACGGGCAAAATGCCTTTTACGACCCAGAGGCCCCCTTCCAACTCAGCGAGACCGCCCTCTATTTCGTCGGAGGCTTGCTCAAACACGTGCGCGGCTTCACCGCCATCACCAACCCGCTGGTCAACTCTTACAAGCGCTTGGTCCCCGGGTATGAAGCCCCGGTCTATGTGGCCTGGTCGGCCATGAACCGCAGCGCCCTGATTCGCGTTCCGGCCAGCCGCGGGCTCAGTACCCGCATCGAGCTGCGGTCTCCCGATCCGTCCTGCAACCCTTACCTGGCCTTCGCTGTGATCCTGAGGGCTGGTCTGGACGGGATCAAGAACCGCATCGCCCCGCCCCCTTCCACAGAGAAGAACATCTACCAGATGACAGCCGCCGAGCGGGAAGCGGAAGGGATCGTCAGCCTCCCCGGAAACCTCAAAGAGGCCTTGGACGAGCTGAGCCGGGACCCCGTCATCATCGAAGCCCTGGGCGAACACGTCTACACTCACTTTATGGAAGCCAAGACCATCGAATGGGACATCTACCGCACGCAGGTCCACCAATGGGAGATCGACCAGTACCTGAAAACCTTTTAAGACCTCACGGCCACAAGGAGAGCAAGGCCAAGACCGCCACCAGGGCCGGCAAAAGGTTGGCCACGCGCAGGCGGGCCGCGCCTACCAGATTGAGGCCGATGGCGAGAATTAAAAGCCCCCCGGTGGCGGTGAGCTCCTGCACCGCCACCTCTGTCAAGAGGGGCTTTAGAAAGCCGGCCAGAAGGGTAATCCCACCCTGATACACCAGGATGCTGAGTGTGGAAAAGGCCACCCCGTACCCCAGACTAGCTGAAAGGGCGATGGAGCTGACGCCGTCTAAGACTGACTTGTTCATCAAGATTTGGTAGTTTCCGTTCAAGCCGTCCTGGAGCGAACCGATAATGGCCATGGGTCCCACGCAAAACAGGAGGCTGCTGGCCACAAAGCCCTGGGTGAAGGAGCTACCTCCCTGTCCAAATCTCTCCTGCAGCCGCCGCCCTACCTGCTCCAGTTTAGCCTCCAGGTTGAGCCATTCACCGAGCGCCCCGCCGATGGCGAGGCTGAACATCACCAGTAAGACGTTGCCCGCCTTCCCCGCCATCTGGAGCCCCAGCAGAATGGTGACCAGCCCCACTCCCTGGATGATGGTCTGACTCATCCGCTCAGGCAGGCGCCCCCGCACCGCCAGACCCAAAAGGCTCCCTGCAGCCACTGCTGCCATATTGATTAACGTCCCCACTGCTCCCTACTCCCGCTTCTCAGTTTTTGCTCCCGCTGCCCTTCCCTGCCAGGGGCAGGTTGCGATCGATCTCCTCTATGATCTGCCGCGCCGCGGCGGCATTAGGGCCGGAGGGCTGAACGCGCAAAAATTCCTCAAAGGCCCGGCGGGCAGCCAACAAATCCCCCTTCCCCTGCCAAAGGACGATCCCTTTGTTGTAGAGGGCATTGGGGAAGGTAGGAGCCCGCTCCAGCGCCCGCTGGTAATAGGCCAGGGCCCGGTCCGGATCGGAGGGCTGGCGATAAAAATACGCCGTACCAGTGTCCACCAGGACGTTTACATCGTCGGGGTTGAGGGCCAGCGCCTGTTCATAGTAAGTGATGGCCTCCGCATACTGGCCGCGGTCGTAGTGTAAATTCCCCAAGTTCACCAAGGTCTGAAAATCCTGCGGAGTAGCGGCCAGGCGCGCCCGATAGGCTGCCTCACCCGCCAGCTCCGGCCTCTCCGTCCGGCTTAACATCCCGCCAAAGAGCGCCACTAGGCCAAAGATGAGGGCAAAGACAACCACGATGGCTACTATCCCCTGAGACCGCAGGCGCAGCCGCTGTTTGCTCATCCTTTCTGGGCTCCTTTCCGTCCAGCTAGACTTCTACAGAGAGGAAGGATCTCCTGCCTCAAGGGTAAAAGAGCCGCCCCGGGCGTGCTGTGCGCCCGGGGCGGCCCGCTTTCGCTCTCCGCCTCAGATCGTCGGACCGAAGAACCCGACCCCGCCGTGCATCGGGCAACCAAAGCCACCCCAGCCAAAGCCGCCCATCCGGCCGCGGAAACCGGGGCCGAACCCGAAGCCGTAGCCCGGAGCCGTAAAGTTCCCCTGCTCCACGTACTTCTGGCGCAAGTTCAGCTGGTCCAGGAGCCACTGGGCCTGGTTCTGGGTGATGTTACCGGCCTCGACCTGCAGCTGAACCCACTCCTTGCGCAGCTCGAGCTCTTTCTTGTACAGCTCCTGCAGCTTCTTGGTCACATCCGCGCCGGCCGCCAGAGCCGGAACTGCCAGCAAGGCCAGGACCAGAGCCACCGCCACCACTGCCGCCGTCTTCTTCACTCCCAACTCACCTCCTCGCCTGGTTTCAACTCCAAGTATACCCGGAGAGTGTGAAGGGAGCATAAAAGGAGTGTGAAGTTCTTATGAAGAGGGAGCCAGGGGCAAGAGCACGGTGAAGGTGCTGCCCCGCCCGGGCTCGCTCTTTACCTCGATCCGCCCGCCGTGCGCCTGGACCAGCTCCCGGGCGATGGTGAGACCGATCCCTGTGCCGCCGGTGGCCCGGGTGCGCGAGGGGTCGGCCCGGTAGAAGCGTTCAAAGATGTAAGGCAGGTCTTGAGGTGCTATCCCGATGCCGGTATCAGAGACGTCCACCGCCGCCATCCCGCCCCGGCGCTCCACCGTCACCCGCACCCGGCCACCGCTCTCCGTGTACTGATAGGCGTTGAAGAGCAGGTTATGCAGAACCCGGTTCAGCGCCTCCGCATCGCCGCGGACCGTCAAGGCGGGCCCGGGCGTCACCTCTAAGGCGATACCTTTCTCTTCCATCAGGGGGCGCAGGCGGTCGGCCACGGCCGCCGCCAGGTCTCCCAACTCCAGTGGCTCTAAGTGGAGGCGCTTCTCCCTCGCTTCGGCCAGGCTCAACTCCCGGAGGTCCTCCACCATGCGCACCAGGCGCAGCACCTCCTGATGGAGGTCCTCCAGGTGCTTTCCCTCCGGCTTCAGGACGCCGTCCTGGAAGGCCTCGATATAACTCCGGATGGCAGTCAGCGGCGTCCGCAGTTCGTGGGCCACATCTGCAGTCAGCTTGCGCCGGAGCTTCTCCAGCTCCTCCAGGCGCGCCGCCATAAAATTAAAGGTCTGGGCCAGCCTGCCTACCTCGTCCCCGGTCTCTACCGGCACCCGCTGGCTCAGATCCCCTTCAGCCAGCCGACGGGCGGCCTGGTTTAGGTGGAGCAAGGGCTCGGTAATCCGGCGAGACAGGACGAGGCCCAGGAGAAGCGCCCCCGCTCCGCCCAGGAGGCCGGCCAGCAAGACCGAGCGATCGAAGGTGCGCCGAAAGAGCAGGTCCTGCTGGGAATAGAGGCCCCGCCGGCCGGTGGAGGCGATGTAAGCCGTGCCCACCTTTTCCCCCTCCACCTGAATGGGCAAAACAGCCACCGGACCCATCTCCGGTGGCTCTTGGACGGGAG
This sequence comes from Bacillota bacterium, assembly GCA_029961005.1. Classification (GTDB taxonomy): domain Bacteria; phylum Bacillota; class UBA5301; order JASBVW01; family JASBVW01; genus JASBVW01. The sequence continues at coordinate 7,665 of JASBVW010000018.1, read as the reverse complement.
GCCCAAAAGGAGGCCCTTCCGCAGGAGAACGCATCCTCCCCCAGCGCCGCATCATCATGCCGCCCATCCCGCTCATAGAGCAGGAGGCGTTGGAGTCGTAGACCACGCGGCCCCAGTTGTCCAGCACCCGGATCCAGGTATCAGTGGAGAGCCCCAGGTGGGAGAGCTGCCAGCCCACCCTCTCCCAGCCGCCGTAGAGCTGGTAAGCAGCGGCCAGGACCTCTACAATGCGCTGGTTCCTCCGCTCTTCGTTCACCCGGACGTAACGGGCAAACTGACGATTGAGGGCGGAGTGAACCAGCCCGCCGATGGTGGCTGCCGTAAAAAAGACCAGGACCACCATGGCCAGGGTCACCTTGACGCGCAGGCTGAGCGCAAACCTTTCCCCGCCCTTACTTTGTGCTCTTTCTGCTTTCCCTTCCGGCATGGCACTACCCCTTCAAACGCCATCGCTCTGCCCTTCAAACTTGTAGCCCACGCCGTAAACCGTCTTGATGTACCGGGGATTCTCAGGCTCCGGTTCTATCTTCTGGCGCAGGTTTTTGATGTGCACATCGATGGTGCGGTCATAACCCTCATAATCGTACCCTTGCACCTGTTGCGTCAGCTGTGAGCGGGTCAAGACCCGCCCCGGGTAGCGGGAGAGGACGGTCAGAAGCTTAAACTCCGTAGGAGTGAGGTTGACCTCCCGCCCTCCCAGCCACACCTGGTGGCGGGCCGTATCCAGCACCAGTTCTCCTCCGTTGAAGGAGAGCACCTCCGCCAAAGGGACTTCGCCGCCCCGGGTCCGCCTCAAAATGGCGCGCACCCGGGCCACCAGCTCCCGGGGGCTGAAGGGCTTGACCAGATAGTCGTCCGCCCCCATCTGTAGCCCCTGCACTCGGTCCTCCTCTTCGCTCTTGGCGGTTAACATCAGGATGGGAACGTCCGATTCAGAGCGCAACTTCCGGCAGACCTCTTCCCCGCTCAGCCCGGGCAGCATGAGGTCCAGGACGATCAGGTCGGGGCGCCAGTGGCGGGCAGCAGCCAGGGCGGCGGTCCCGTCGTAGACTACCGTCACGGCGAAGCCCTCCCCTTCCAGGTAGGCCTTGACCACTTCGGCAATGGGCCGCTCGTCCTCTACCACTAAAATTTTCTCCATCCAGGCAATCTCCCTTAAAACTAACGTGGTACAGCGGTTTCTGGGTAGATTATAGCGTAAAAATGTGAAGAAGTGATTAGCCTTTCATCCCCGCCAGCAGCAAGTCCACCACCCGCCCGGCCAGTTCCCGGGCCGGCAAATCTTCCCGCTGGTGCAGGCGCCTGAGGTTATAGGCGTGCATGGTTCCCAGGACCATGGCCACCGCCACCTCCACGTCCAGGTCCGGCCGGAGCTCTCCGGCCTGGATCCCTTCCTGCAGCACCCCTTGGATGCCCCCGGTCAGGCGCACCACGAACGACCGCATGCGCTCTTTCTCCGCTTCGCCGACCTGAGCGCGGAGGGACCAAGCTTCCGATTCTTGCGCCGCCAAACAAATGAGGGAGGCGTGGCGGTTCGCGAGGGTAAAGTTCGCCTCCAGGAGGGAGCACAGCCGCTCCCGAGCTGTGCCGGGGCCGGCGGCGGCTTGCTCCAACTGATCCAGCCACTGGGTCAAAATGGCCTCCAGCGTGGCCAGAAAGAGCGCCTCCTTGGAGGGGTAATAAAGGTAGACCGTCCCCTTGGCCACCCCGGCCCGCTCCGCCACCTCCTCCATCCGCGCGGCGTGGAAGCCCTTGGCGGCAAAGACCTGGGCCGCCGCCCAGAGAATCTCCTGTCGCCTGGCTTCTTGTTCAGGCCAGGCTTGCTGCTCGCCCATGAGCCCTCACCTCAACTCCGCAGCCGCCGTCCTGGTTTCTCCCCTCCGCCGGGCCCGCCACCTCTGGTAGCGCCGTCCCCAGTCGTCGAAGATGCTGTAGATCACCGGCACCACTACCAGGGTCAGGAGGGTAGAGGCCGAGAGTCCGCCGATGACTACTATGCCCAGGGGGGCGTCCATCTCCGCCCCTTCACCTCGCCCCATGGCCAGCGGCACCAAACCCAAGACGGTGGTCAGGGTGGTCATCAGGACGGGCCGCAGGCGCACGGGACCGGCTGCCAGAATGGCCTGGTCGCGCTCCATCCCTCTGCGGCGCAGGGTGTTGATGTAATCCACCAGAACGATGGCGTTGTTGACCACGATCCCGGCCAACATGATGATGCCGATGAAGGCCGGCACGCTCAGGCGGGTCCCGGTGAGAAAGAGGGCCCACAGCACCCCCACCGCCGCCAGGGGCACCGAGAACATGATGGTCAAGGGGTGCACCAGCGACTCAAACTGGGCGGCCATGATCATGTAAACCAGGAGCACAGCCAAGAGAAAGGCCAAGGTCAGGTCGCGGAAGGCATTGGTCATCTCTTCATTCTGCCCGCCGTACTCCAGGTGATAGCCCGGCGGCAAGGGGAGATCGGCCAGCTTTTGGCGCAACTCCCGCACCGCGCTTCCCAAGTCGCGCCCCACCAAATCAGCGGTCACAGTGACGATGCGGGCCTGCCCCTTGCGCTCGATAGTGTGAGGACCTTCCTCGATCCGCAGCTCCGCCACCTCGCTCAGCGGCACCTTGGCCCCCAGCGGGGAAGTAATGAGCAACCGAGCCAGCTCCGCCGGAGTGCGGCGGTATTCCTCGTCCAGGCGCACCCGGACGTCCACCTCCTCCCCGCCGGCCCGGTAGCGGGTGGCCACCTCCCCCTGCACCGCCGTTCGGACCGCCGAGGCCACCTGAGCCGCACTGAACCCGTAGGAGGCCGCCTTCTCGGGCAAAAGGCGCACCACCAGCTCCGGCTGCCCCTGCTCCAGGGACGAGGAGACCTCGCGCAAACCACGCACCTGGCGCGCCCGCCGGGTCACCTCATCCCCCAGTTCCTTCAAGACCGCCAGGTCGTCGCCCCGGATCTCTATCTGGACCGGGGCGCCCGCCCAGGAGGAGAGCTCAGCGCCGCCAAAGGCGCTGGTGGGCGTGACCTTAATCTCCGCCCCCGGAATGTCTCTCAGAGCCTGGCGCAGCTCCTCCGCCACCTCCTGGCTGCTTAGCCGCCGGCGGTCTTTGCCCCACAGGCGCACCGCCACCTGAGCCGCGTCCCCCGCGCTGCCGGCCCCCAACATCGCGAACTCCCCCACCCCGCCCACCTGGGAGAGGATCGTCTCCACGTCCGGGCGGGCGGCCAGCACCTCCTCAATGCGGGTCACCACCCGGTCCGTCACCTCCAGGGCGGTGCCCCGGGGCATCTGCACCGAGATAGAGAGCGAGCCCGCGTCCATGGTCGGGATGAACTCCCCGCCGATGAGGGGTACCAGGGCCAGGCTCGCCAGGAAGAGCCCGCCGGCCACCCCCAGGGTGAGGCGGCGCCGGCGCAGGGCAGCCTCCAGGAGGCGCCGGTAGGCCATCTTTACTCGCGCAAAGAGGCCCCTCTCCTCCGCCGCCAGCCGCTCGTCCGCCCCCAGCAGCCTGGTGGCGAGCACCGGCACCAGAGTCAGGGCCATGACCAGCGAAGCCAGGAGGGAGAAGGAGACGGTCAGGGCCAGCTCCCGGAAGAGCTGGGAGGCCAGGCCCTCCACAAAGACGATGGGCAGGAAGACGGCCACCGTGGTGAAAGTCGAGGCGGAGATGGCCATCCCCACCTCATCACTGCCCTGAACGGCCGACTCCAAGAGGTCATGCCCCTCCTGCCGGTAGCGGTAGATGTTCTCCAGCACCACGATGGCGTTGTCCACCAGCATCCCCACCCCCAGGGCCAGCCCGCCCAAGGACATAAGGTTGAGGGTGAGGTCGCCAAAGTAGATCAGGGTAAAGGTGGCGACGATGGAGATGGGGATGGCCGTGGCGATGATCAAGGTCGGCCGCCAATCCCGCAAAAACAGCCACAACACCAGTACGGCCAGCACCGCCCCTAGAAGGGCATTTTGGGCCACCCCGCGGATCGCCTTTTCAATGAACTCGCTTTGGTCGAAGACGGGCTTGATCGTCAGGGGCACTGACAGCTCCTTTTGGATGCGCTCCACCTCCGCCTTGACGCGGCGGGCCACCTGCACCGTGTTGGCGTCGGTCTCTTTGTAGATCACCAAAGCCAGGCTGGGTTTGCGGTTCAGGCGCGTGTAGGCGGTGACGTCCTTGTAGCCGTCTCGCACCTCCGCCACGTCCCGCAGCCGGATCATCCCTCCCCGCCCTGCCGGCAAAGGCAGGTCGCGCAAATCCTCCAGGTGGGCGAATTCGCCGCTGGTCCTGATCAGGAGCTCGCGGCCGGCAGAGCGCACCGGACCTCCGGGCAGGGTCAGGTTGCGGGCCTTCAGGGCCTGGACCACCTGTTCCAGGGTCAGGCCGTAAAACTGCAGCCGCAGCGGGTCCACAGCCACCACGATCTCCCGCTCCAATCCGCCCTGGACCCCCACTGAGGCCACGCCGCTCAGGCGCTCCAGCCGTTGCTTGAACACATCCTCCACCAGGCGCTTCAAGGCCGCCGGATCTCCGTCCCCCGCGATGCCGTACTGGAGAATGGGCATCATGGAAGGGTCGGCCTTGAGGACCACGGGAGCTTCAGCCCCCTCGGGAAGGTAGCGTTTGATCAGGTCCAGCTTCTCTCGCATCTCCAGTGTAGCGAAGTTCATGTCCGTGCCCCAGGTGAACGACACCAGCACAATCGCCTGGTCGCGCTGAGAATAAGAGAGAATGCTGTCCACTCCCCCCACCAGCCCCAGGACCTCTTCCTGGGGGCGCGTGATCAAAGTCTCGATCTCCTGGGGCCCGGCACCTCGGTAGGTGGTAAGCACCGCCGCAAAAGGCAGGTTCAGTTTGGGCAAAAGGTCCATGGCCAGGCGGGTGAGAGAGACGAAGCCCAGCACCAGGACCACCAGCACCGCCATAAAGGTGGTCACGGGGCGACGGACGGAGGCCGACGAGAGGCTCATGAGGCATCCCCCCGTTCTACTACGGCCACAGCGCTGCCATCTCGCAGGTTGTCCTGGCCGGCGGTGACCACCTCTTCCCCGCCCGCCAGCCATGTCAGGACCTCACACCGGAGGCCGTCCTCCAGACCCAGCCGCACCGGTTTCAGCCGCGCGGTGGTGCCCTCCACCACAAAGACGTAAGTCTCCTCGCCGCGCCGGACTACAGCCTCCAAAGGGATCAGCACCGCACCCCTCCGCTCCTCCACCGCCACCCGGAGGCGGGCAAAGCTGCCCGCCTTCAAGCGCAGGTCGGGATTGTTCAGCTTCACCTTCACCGTAAACAGGCGGGTCACCGGGTCAGCCGCGGGGCTCACCGAGGAGACGATGCCTCGCCAAACCTGTCGGGAGGGAAGATCCAGTATCACCTCCACCTCCTGGCCCGGGCGGAGGTGAGAAGCGGTGCGCTCTCCCACTCCCCCTTCCACCAAAACCTCATCCAGCGCCGCTACCGCAGCCAGGGGAACGCCAGCCCCCACCAGCTCTCCGGGGTCCACGTTCAACGCGGTCACCACCCCGGAGAGGGGCGCCGTAAGGCGAGCGTTCTCCAGTTGCCGCTGGGCCAGCTCCAAAGCTGAACTGGCCGTCTGGACGGCGTTCTGCGCCACTTCGTCCTGAGCCCGGGCCGCCTCCAGCTGCTGCGGCGAGACGACCCCGGCCTGGTACAGCTCCTCCATCCGCCGGCGGTTCTCGGCCGCCTGGGCGGCCTGAGTGCGGGCCGAGGCCAGGGCCGCCTGAGCCTGGCGCACCTGGGCCTCCAAGTCTTGGGTTTCCAGCTCCACCAGGACCTGCCCCTGCCTGACCCGCTCTCCTACCTGCACCGGCACCCGGAGAACGCGCCCCGGTACGCGGGCGGAGACCGTCACCTCCTGCGCCGGCCGGACTGTACCGGCCACCTCTTCGTAGACGACCAGGTCGCCCGCCCGGGCTATCACCGTCCGCACCGGAACCGGAAGGGCAGTTGCCGACCCCTCACCGGCCCTCCGGTCCGCGCTGCCCTGAACCCCAGCCGCTTCCCGTCCCAGGCGCAGGCCTACCAAGACCGCCCCGGCCGTGAGCGCCATGACCACCGCCCAAAAAAGCCAACCCCTTTTCATGACCAGCCCCCCTCAATTGGCAAACCCGCCGTCCTCTTTAAGCGGGCCACGGCCAGGTGATAATCGTACCGGGCCTGAACCCATTTCTCTTCCGCCTGGACCAGAGCCGCCTGTGCGTCCAGGACCTCCACGCTGGTCCCCATCCCTGCCCGGAAGCGGGCCTCGGCCAGGCGCAGATCCTCGCGGGCCCTCTGTACTTCCAGTTCCGCCACCCCGATGGCTTCCTGCGCCTCCTGGACCGCCAGCCAGCGCTGCCTGACCTCCAGGCGGGTGGCATCCTCCAGTTGCCGGACCGCCAGCTCGGACTGGCGGGCCATAGCTTCAGCCTCTTGGAGGCGGGAGCGCCCTGCCCCGGCGTCGAAGAGCGACCAGGAGAGGTTGAGCCTGGCCGTCCACGACCCGTTCTCCAGGCGCAACTCCTTCTCTTGCCAGCTATAGTCGACCATCAGGGTGAGGTTGGGGTAGAGGGCGCTGCGGGCCATCTGCAGCCCCGCCTCGGCCTGGGCTGCGCCCAGGCGGGCCCGGACCAGCTCAGGGCGCCTTTCCAAAGCGGTACTCAACACCTCTTCATAGCCCCTGAGGGCCTCTGGGACCTCCGGGACATCCTGCAGTTCCAGAGCCGCCTCGGGCGGCAAACCCACCAGGAGCTTCAGGCTCTCCTCCGCCACCTGGCGGCCGTGCTGCGCCTTCAGCAGATTCTGGCGCAGAGCAGCCTCCTGAGCCCGCACCCGCACCAGGTCGGCCTCCACCGCGGTCCCTGCCCGGTACATCTCCTCCAACGCGCGGCGGTGCGCCGCCACCTGCTCTTGCGCCTTTTGCGCCACCCTCTCCAGCCCCCGGCTCCGCAGCACGGCGTAGTAGGCCTCGGCCACCTGGAGCTCCAGGTCTAAGCCGACCCGCTCCAGCTCCTTCTCCGCCGCCGTCAGCCCCAGTTCGGCTTGCCTTTGTGCCGCCGTGAGCCGCCCGCCGGTATACAGCGGCTGCTGGAGGCGCACCTGGGTCGAGTAGAGGTGATCCGCCAGCTCTAGTACAGGTGAGGACCCCCTGGGGGTGTCAATCATGCTCACGCTTACCATTTGCTCTTCGCTGAACTGGCTGTAGCCAGCGCTCAACCCGATCTGCGGCCAGAAGCCGGCTCGCGCCTGTTGGACCTTGGCCTGGGCCGCCTCCACCTGCGCGCGGGCAGCCGCCAGGGAGAGGCTCTGCTCCTTCGCCAGGGCTAGGCTCCGCTCCAGAGTCAACGGGCCCTCTCCCTGGAGAGACCCCGCCTGCGCCGGCGGCACCGCCACCATCAGCAGCGCCAGGGCGAAAGCAAAAAGGCCCCGCCCTTGCCGCCGGCCTCTCCCTACTATCATTTGTCCCAACGCTCTCCCCTCCCCCTGGCACCGGTCTCCTGACTGACCGGCCAGTCATCACGGTTCCATTATAGGGAAGGGCCGGCAGCGCTGTCAAGACTTCTGCGCGCCCGGGCCGGAGATGCGGAGAGATATCTTTATTCCCGCAGCCCTGCGATAAAATGCGCCAGGCGGTCCATCGCTTTCTCCAGTTGGTCCAGAGCAGCAGCGTACGAGAGG
>JASBVW010000326.1 GCA_029961005.1 Bacillota bacterium | reverse complement strand
CAACTGGTTCTCCACCTGGGCCCAGGCGGCGTTGATCTCCTCGTCCATCTGCACCAGGGAGTTAAAGCCGCTCCAGGGCCAGACCACCAAAACCAGGACCAGGAGCGCCGTCACGCCTAAAATCGTCCACGTGCGCGCATTCATGCTCTTCCCCCACTCCTTCGCTCAGGTTCTTAACTTAGCAACCGCTCCACCTGCGTCTTCTCTTATCCGCCGGTGCCCGGTACCAGGCTTTGCTGCGCTGGCCACCTTTTTGCTCACCAGTTCCGGCCGGCCCCCCCGCCGCCGCTGGAACCGCCCCCGAAACCGCCGCCGAAGCCTCCACCCGAACCGCCGCCCCAGCCGCCGAAGAATCCCCCGCCACCCAGGCCGCCCCAACCGCCGCGGCGCCAGAAGCGCCGCCCGGGAGATTCCTCGCTCAAGGGGGGGAGAGAGACCTCCTCTTCCTCCTCAAACCCGCAACTGCGGCAACTGCGCACCACCACCGCCCGCCCTGGGCGGCCGACCGCAGCCTCCTCCAGCACCCGGCGCTGCACCTTCAGCGGACGGCCACAGCGCGGGCAGGGCTGAGGCCGCACCCCCCGGAGGGCCGCCCAAACCCAACCGCTCAGCACAAACGGAAGGGCGAATACCAGCAAGAGCAGGGCCGCCGGCCAGGAGAAGGCGGACCAGGCCGGCGAAGGGCCTTTCTGCTCCCCCTGCCCCCCCGGCCCGCCCGCCTCTTCGGACAGGGCAGCCGAGATGGCCTCCACTGCCGCCAGGAGCGCCTCTCCGTAGCGGCCCGCCCGCAGGCGGGGGACCACTGCCTGGTCCAGGATGCGCCCCACCTTCCCGTCCGGCAGGACACCTTCCACGCCATAGCCGGTCTCGATCTCCACCCGCCGCTCCGCCACGGCCACCAGGATCAGAACCCCGTTGTCCTTTCCCTTTTCGCCCACGCCCCAGCGCTCAAAGAGGGCGGTGGCGTACTCCTTAGGGGTGAGGGGCGCCACCGAAGGCAGAACGGCCACCCCCACCTCGGCGGTGGTGCGGGCTTTCAGCTCGTCGATGCGGCGCGCCAGCTCCGCCTCTTCGGCGGCGCTCAAAAGGCCGGCGCCGTCGTAGACCCAGTGCTTCGGCGGAGGAGGAAAGGGTACCCCTTGCTCCAGGCCGGGCTCGGCCGCCCGGGCCATAGCCACAGGCCGGCCGGTCAGCAGCGATACCGCCAGGGCCGCGCTCAGGACCGCAAAAAGAAAGAGCAGTAAGCCTCTGGCTGCCTTCCGCCCGGGTATCCCGGCTTTTCTTGCCCTACACAGCCCCTGCACAAAACTTCCCCTACCTCATCTTAAAACCTGATCCTAAAACCTGCGCCGAGGGAAAAAACCGCCCTTTTTCTTTAACGCCTCCCGGATCTGCCTCTGTTCCCGAAAGATGATGTGGGCCCGCCTGAACTCCCGCTGAATCTCCTCTTTCTCCAACCGTGCCCGGTGCCACCAGTAAAGCGAATAGCCCAGCCAGAAGAGCACCCAGACCACCAGAAAGCCGATGAGGATTGTCTTCTCTGACAAACCCCTTTCCCCCTCCCCGTCCTCACGCCCAATCTTTAACTCAGCCCCATTATACCCGATCAAAAGGGGAGGAACAACCTCTTCCCTTGCGGGCCGTTCTTGCAATCCTGGTT
>JASBVW010000017.1 GCA_029961005.1 Bacillota bacterium | reverse complement strand
GAGTCCTACTTGTGGTTGGCCTCCTTCTGCACTGACCCTACCCCGGGCACCTCCTGCCCCGCCGCCCTTAGCCTGGCTGCAGCCCGGTCCAGGGCCGCTTGCGCCCGGGCCACGTCCACGGCCGGGTCGCCCGAGCGCAGACGGGCCAAGGCCCGCTGGTAGGCCGCCCGCGCCCGCTCCACGTCGATCTCCTCCGCCAGCTCGGCGGCGTCAGCCAGGACCGTAACCTTGTCGGGCCGGGCGTCGAAGAAGCCGCCCGTCACGGCCATGCGGATCTCCTCGCCCTCCTTGCGGATCCGCACCACCCCGGGCTGGAGCATGGTCATGAGCGGGGTGTGGTTGGGCAGTACACCCAGGTTGCCCTGCACGGCCGGCACCACCACCATCTCCACCTCGTCGGAGAAGACCGTCCGCTCGGGAGTGATGACCTCCAGGTGAAAGGTATTCCTCACGCTTATGCACCCTCTTCTTCCATGCGCCTGGCCTTCTCCACGGCGTCTTCGATGGTCCCGACCATGTAGAAGGCCTGCTCCGGCAGGTGATCGTAGTTCCCTGCCAAGATCTCCTTAAAGGACCGCACCGTCTCCTTCAAGGGCACGTACTTGCCGGGCATACCGGTGAAAGCCTCCGCCACGAAGAAAGGCTGCGAGAGGAAGCGCTGGATGCGGCGCGCCCGCCCCACGATGATCTTGTCCTCGTCCGAAAGCTCATCCATGCCCAAGATGGCGATGATGTCTTGCAGGTCCTTGTAGCGCTGCAGGACCTCCTGCACACCTCGCGCCACCTGGTAGTGTTCCTCGCCTACAATGCGCGGATCCAGGATGCGGGAGGTGGAGGCCAGGGGGTCCACCGCCGGGTAAATGCCCAGCTCCGCGATGGAGCGCTCCAGGTTGGTGGTGGCGTCCAGGTGGGCGAAGGTGGTGGCTGGCGCCGGGTCGGTGTAGTCGTCCGCCGGCACGTAGATGGCCTGAATGGAGGTGATGGAGCCCCGCTTGGTGGAAGTGATGCGCTCCTGCAGCTCGCCCACGTCCGTAGCCAGCACGGGCTGGTAGCCCACCGCCGAGGGCATGCGGCCCAAGAGGGCCGAAACCTCGGACCCCGCCTGGATGAAGCGGAAGATGTTGTCGATGAAGAGCAGGACGTCCTGCCCCTCCTCATCCCGGAAGTACTCGGCCATGGCCAGGCCGGCCAAGGCCACCCGCATGCGGGCGCCGGGGGGCTCGTTCATCTGCCCGTAGACCAGGGCGGTCTTGTTGATCACCCCGGACTCGTTCATCTCTAGCCACAGGTCGTTGCCCTCGCGGGTCCGCTCGCCCACCCCGGCAAAGACGGAGAAGCCGCCGTGCTCGGTGGCGATGTTGCGGATCAGTTCCATGATCAGGACCGTCTTGCCTACGCCGGCGCCGCCGAAGAGGCCCACCTTGCCCCCCTTGGCGTAGGGAGCCAAGAGGTCGATGACCTTGATCCCCGTCTCCAGGATCTCCGTAGCCGTCTCCTGTTCCTCCAGGGAAGGAGGAGTGCGGTGGATGGGATAGCGCTTCTCCGCTTTGACCTCTCCCTTTTTATCAATGGGCTCCCCCAAGACGTTGAACATGCGCCCCAGGGTCTCCCTCCCCACCGGCACCGTGATGGGCCCGCCCAAATCGATAGCCTTCATGCCCCGCACCAACCCGTCCGTGGAGGACATGGCCACGCAGCGCACGGTGTAGTCGCCCAAGTGGTGCATTACTTCGGCGGTCACGCGGATCCCCCGCCCCTCCCGCTTCGGGCCGCCCTGGGGAGGGGTGTGCCCCTCGTCTGTAATCAATACGGCATTCAAGATCGCCGGCAGGTGACCGGGCTCAAACTCTACGTCCACCACCGGCCCGATGACCTGCGTCACCCGTCCTACGTTCATCCTGTCCTCATACCTCCCGCCGCGTTTTTCATCGCTTGCGCCAAAGGCTAAGCGCCCGGCCCCCCTTACTTGAGGGCCTCCGCACCGCCCACGATCTCCGCAATCTCCTTGGTGATCCCGGCCTGGCGCGCCCGGTTGTAGGAGAGGGTCAGCCGGTCGATCATCTCTCCGGCGTTCTTGGTGGCCGAATCCATGGCCGTCATCCGGGCCCCGAACTCGCCGGCCTTTCCCTCCAGGATAGCCTGGTAGATCAGGGTCTCGATAAACTTGGGGATGAGCTGACCCAGCACCACCTGGGCCGAAGGCTCAAAGATGTACTCCGGCAGGCGCCAGCGGTGGCCCTCCGACTCGATGTAACGCCGGGCCTCCAGGTCTTCCTGCTGCTTGCGCAGCAGGGCCCTCGCCTCGTCTTCCTCCCCGGCTTCGGCAGCCACCGCCCCTCCCCTCTGCTTCTGCTCCTCCTCCGAGGCCGGCGCCTCCAAGGGCAGGAGCTTCATCACCGTGGGCCGCTGGCTCAGGGCCGAGATAAACTGCGAATACACCAGATAGACCTCGTCAAACTCTCCGGCCTCAAAGCGAGCCATCACCTCGCGCCCCAGCTCCCTGGCCAGGAGGTACGACGGCTCGTCGCCTATGGGGACAAACTCCAGGGGAATGTCGTACCCCCGGAAGCGGAGAAAGTCGCGCCCTTTGCGCCCCACCGGGATGAAGAAGAGCCGGTAACCTTCCTCGGGGCAGTACCTCTCCTGAACCGGGCCACCCTCTTCCAGCTCCACCTGTTCGATCGGGCGCGGCTCCCGTTCCTGCGCGGCCGCTGCCGCCCGGCGGGCCGCCTCCTCCCGGCAGACCCGCTCCCGCTCCTCCGCGTGGTAAAGGGCCTTCCGCATGATGTTGGCGTTGTAAGCCCCGCACAGCCCGCGGTCGGCCGTGATGACGATGTACGCCGTGCTCCGGACCTCCCTTTTTTCAAAGAGAGGTACCCCGCTCAGTTTTTTGGTGTTGGAGAGGAGGTTGGCGAACATCTCCCGCATTTGATGGGCATACGGGCGCGCCGCCAGCACGCGCTCCTGCGCCTTGCGCAGCCGGGCGGCCGCCACCATCTTCATGGCGCGGGTAATCTGCTGGGTATTCTTGACGCTGCGGATGCGCCGCCTGATCTCCCGCACTCCTTGCAACTCTGCTCACCTCGCACCTTTGCCGTCTCGGGAGCAACCTTTAAGCCGAAGCCGCCTCAGCGCCTTTCTCCTCCTGACCCAACCGGTAATGCTCCTTGAAGGTCTTGAGCGCCTCCTTCAGCGCCTCCACCGTTTCGTCGGTCAAACACTTGCTGGTGCGGATCTCGTGGAGGATCTCCGCCCGGTTGCGCTTCAGCCAGGCCCGGAACTCCTCGTCGAAGCGCTGCACCTCCTCCACCGCCAGGTCGTCCAGAAACCCGTTGACCGCCGCAAAGATGGAGACGACCTGCTCCTCCACGGGCATGGGAGCGTACTGGGGCTGCTTGAGGATCTCCGTGATCCTCTCGCCCCGGGCCAGCCGGGCCTGCGTGGCCTTGTCCAGCTCCGAGCCGAACTGGGCAAAAGCCGCCAGCTCGCGGTACTGAGCCAGGTCCAGGCGCAAACGGCCCGCTACTTGCTTCATGGCCCGGATCTGAGCGCTGCCGCCGACGCGGGAGACCGAGAGCCCCACGTTGATGGCCGGCCGAATACCGGCAAAGAAGAGATCCGGCTCCAGATAGATCTGACCGTCCGTGATGGAGATGACGTTGGTGGGGATGTAGGCCGAGACGTCCCCGGCCTGGGTTTCGATGATGGGCAGGGCTGTCAGCGAACCGCCGCCCATCTCGTTGCTGAGTTTAGCCGCCCTCTCCAGGAGCCGCGAATGCAGGTAGAAGATGTCGCCGGGGTAGGCCTCGCGACCGGGAGGACGCCGCAGGAGCAGGGACATGGCCCGGTAGGCCACGGCATGCTTGGAGAGGTCGTCGTAGATCACCAGGGCGTGGCGCCCCCGGTACATGAAGTACTCGCCCATGGCGCACCCGGCGTAAGGCGCCAGGTACTGCAAGGGCGCCGGCTCGCTGGCGGTGGCCGCCACCACGATGCAGTAATCCATGACCCCAAAGTCCTCCAGGGTCTTGACGATGCGCGCCACGGTGGAGTTCTTTTGCCCGATGGCCACGTAGATGCAGATCACGTCGCCGCCCTTCTGGTTGAGGATGGTGTCTATGGCAATGGCAGTCTTACCGGTCTGCCGGTCGCCGATGATCAACTCGCGCTGCCCGCGGCCGATGGGGATCATGGAATCGATGGCCTTGATACCCGTCTGCAGCGGCTCTTTCACCGGCTGGCGGTCCACCACCCCTGGGGCGGGGGATTCCACCGGCCGGTACTCTTGGGCTTGGATGGGGCCCTTCCCGTCCAGGGGCTGGCCCAGGGGGTTGACCACCCGGCCCAGCAGCGCCTCACCCACCGGCACCTCCACGATGCGGCCCGTCCGCTTGACCAGGTCTCCTTCCTTGATCCCCACATCCGACCCCAGGATCACGGCTGCCACGCTGTCCTCTTCCAGGTTGAGGGCCATGCCCATGACCCCGCCCGGAAACTCCAGGAGTTCGCCCGCCATGCAATTGCGCAAGCCGTACAGCCTGGCCACGCCATCGCCGACCATGATCACCGAGCCGACTTCTTCGGCCTCCACTCTGGTATCGTACCTTTCGATCTGCTGCTTGATGACCGCGCTTACCTCTTCCGGCCTGATGCTCATTGCTCTCACTTCACCCCAAATCTCCCAGAATTTTTACTCGCTCACCCGGCCCGCTGGGACCGGCGCAGCCTCTCCTCCAGGCGAGCCAGCTGGCCGGCCAGACTGCCGTCGTAGACCAGATCCTCCACCCGGACGTACACGCCCCCCAAAAGGGCAGGATCGGCAGTGAAGCGCACCCGGACCTTCTTCCCCACCAGCCGCTCCAAGGCGGCAGTAAGGCGCTCCAGCTCCTTCTCCGGCAAGGGGCGCACGGCCCGGACATCCGCCCGCACCACGCCTCGGCGGCGATCAGCCTCCTCCTCATACGCCTCGGCCACGTCCGGCAGGAGGCGCTGGCGGTTCTTGTCCACCAGGACCTGCAACAGGTTGAGGACCGGCTCCGCCACTTGACCCGCAAAGCGCTCCCTCAACCTGGCCTTCTTCTCCCGGGCCGGCACGGCAGGATTGAAGAGCAGCTCCCGGAGCCGGAGATCAGCCCCCACGTCCTCCGCCACCCGCCGCAGCTCCTGCCCCCACTCGTCCAGGCACCCGGCCGCCGCGGCTACCTCGCACAGGGCCCGGGCGTAGCGCCTGGCTATGGGCTTGATCAGCATCCCCGCAACCTCCCCCGCTATAAAAAGGGGACCCACTGTACAGTGGGTTCCCGCTCTCTCCCCCCAGCAAGCAAGAAACCACAGAAATTACTTATTCGACAAAACTTGTATTTTCCTGCCGCACCTGCGAAATCTTTTTGAGGTACCGGCGGGCCAAGAGCAGAGCCACGTAGTCGTCGTACGGCTCGGGAGGCGTGCGCAAAGAACGGGGAATCAGCCGCCCCAGCCCGCGCGGGGGGTGTTCTGCCAAATATTGGCGGCGCGCCTCCTGGCTGGTGAGGTGCTCGTCGACTAAAACCACCGGCCGCCCCGGCAGGACCAACCCCGCCTTCTTTAAGCGCTCGTGGCAAGCCCGGGCCCCGGTGCGGTCGCCCAGGATCAGAAGGTCCACCGGGTAACGCTCGCACCAGGAGCGCACCTCTGCCTCCAGGTGCTCCGCCTCCGCCACCCTCTTCTCCACCAGGCTGCCGTCCCGCGCCACCAGGGCCAGGCCGCACTTCTCCCGCCCCGGATCGATACCCAGAACGTAACGGGGCCAGTCCGCCGCCCGGCCGGATCCCTCTCTCCCTTCCACTCCTCTCACCGCCCTTCCCAGCCGCCCACCGCTCTTCGGCCATAAAAAAAGCCCGCCTTCCCTCCCGGTAGGCGGGCCTTGCGCTTTCACCAAGCCTACTTTTGGACCAGGAAAGCAGCCGCCAAGCCCGCGGCGCCCAGAATGACGCCCAGCCAACCCAACGTCTTGGCGGTCTTCAGGTCCTGCGCATTTTGGCTCTGCTCCAGGGCTGTAGTCTTCTGCTCCAGGGCCGTAGCCTTCTCTTCCAAGCTCGAAACCCGCTTCTCCAGGGAGGAGACGCGCTGATCCAGCTCGGCCCGGAACTCGGTCCGGAGCTTATCCACCGCTTCCGCCAAGCGCTGCGCCGTGGCGTCGTCGATGGCCTCACCGCGCGCCTGGAAATCCTTCTTAATAGCTTCCCTCAACTCGTCCACCCCGGCCTGGGCCGCCTTGGCCGCCTCCAGCCCTCGCCCGGCGATGGCCTCCAGCCTGCTCAAGAGTTTGCCCATCACCTCGGCAAACTGGTACCGGGTCATATTCTCATTGCCTCGGAAAGTCTCATCCGGGAAACCCACGATCAGCCCCGAAGCGTAGAGCAGCGAAAGCTCCTCATAGGCCCAGTGATTGGGCGGCACGTCCTTCAACGGGTCGGCCCAGGCCAAACCGGAGGAGAAGAGAACCAACAACATGCTTATCCCCAAGGCCAGGATTCTCCGCTTCCGCACCACAAAATCCCCCCAATGCTTTGATAAGATCGGCCGCGCCTGACGGGCCTAACCCCTGCGCGCGCAGTGCAAAGATTTCTCTGGAATCATTCGGCATCGCCTCCAGCAATTCCTGCCTTGCTGGCCAAAAAACGCGCGCCGCAGGCCGCTGACCCTCAGCCGCACCTCTGTGATTAGTATTTACCGGCCGCGGGGAAAAATTCCTGCCCTTGGCACCCTTGTCACAAAAAATTAAAATCAGAAGCGCGCCGCCAGGTGTGCCTCCACTCCTTCGGTCCGCCAGCGGCGGCCGCCCTGGCCGCCGAAGAAGTCGAGGCGCGTAGAGAGGGAAGCCGTCAGGGCGAGGTCCTCCCGCACCGGCCACCTCAAGCCGGCCTCGGCCTGGCCGAAGAGGGGCTGCCGCTGCAGGCTGTCCGCAGCCAGGGTGTAGCCGCCGCTGAGGGCCACCCCTCCTCCCGGCTGCCACCGGAAGTCTAGGCTGTATTGGCGGGTAGAGGAGAGAGGGGAGAAGTGGCCATCCGCTTGCCTCTGGCCCACTTCCACCAGTTCCACCCCCGGCACCACCTCCAACCGGCCCACTGCTCCGGGCACTGCCAGCTCCACCCGGGCGTATCTTTTGGTCTGCCGGTCCCCGCTTTCCCCTTCTTGCACCTCCCACCCGCCCGCCAGCACCCCCGGGCCGGCCAAACCCTCCGCGTCTACGCTCCAGCGCCTCCCTCCCGGGAGGCAACCCGCCTGGCGGGGCAGGTCCGGATGCGGGACGAAGCCCTGCTCTGCCGAGTCGTACCCCAGGTGCAAAAAGAGGTTGGCTCCGGAGGCTTCGGCGTCCAACGCCCAGGCGGAGGGGCGCCCCTCCTTCTGGTTGACTGCGTACTCGCCCCCCACGCTGGCTTGGTCCGTCAGCCACCAGCGCCCGTGCAAAGCCAGGGTAGCCCAGTCCTCGGACCAAGCCGGCCGGGAGAGGCCGGCCACGGTGCCCCCCACCTCCACGCGGGGAGCAAGGCGAAACTGCGCCGTGGCCACGGCCGTAGAGAGGTCGTCTTGCCAACCCATGGGAGTGCGGCGGAAAAAGACGGCCATGCCCATCCGCCCCCAACTCAGGCGGTGGCCGGCCTGTACCTCTTGCCCCGGGGGCAGGCCTCGCCCCGAGTCCCACTCCCTGGCCCGGGCCTCCTCCCAAAGGTTGGGAGAGACCGGTTGAGGGAGCGGCGCGGCCAGCCGAGAGGGAAGTGGACCGGCCACCGCCGGGGCCGGCCTAAATCCGGAACCAAAGGCGAGCACCAGTGCCAGCAGCACGGCCGCCCTTTGACCCTTGCTCGCGCCTCTTGTGCCCCTCATCCCTTCCTCCCCAAAAACCAGGGCGGGAGCCGGCTGCAAGTCCCCTCGTTGCCTACCGCCTTCTCCCGCCTCGGCAGAGCGTCACTGGCCTGTCCTAAAGTGTTGCTTCGTCCGTGCGCAGTCTTGGCTCTGTCCGTTGCTGCGAACGCTCTCCGGCCACCAGTGACACTGATCACTACTTCTCTGCTTGATCCGTCTTTCCTGCCCGTTGGGGGGCGTTAATTGCTTGCAGATTCTCCTCCCACTTCCAATCTCACCTGGAGAGGCCCTTCCGCCGACCAGGTGTCTGCCACGGCCACCGCCTTCAGGGTGACGACCCCTCCCCGCTCCTGGATCAGCCGGATGGCCTCCGGGATCTCGGTCCAGGTGGCGGTCTGCCCTACCGTCCCTTCCGGCGTGGTCACCATGCCCAGTTGGATGGCCCGCTGGTTGACCTCGCCCAACAGGCCCAGAACGTCCATGAGCAGCCGATCCGGAGGTTGGGCCGCGTCCACCTTGCGCTCCGCGACCACCTCGCCTGCCCGGAAGATCTTTTCGTTGCGGAAGAGCTGGAAGTAGACCGGGACCGGCTCCCCGGTGAGGGTATTGGTCCAGGCCACCGCCCGCACCACCACCTTCCCCTGGGTGGAGCTGATCAAGGCGCTGGCTTCCTCCAGGTGCTCGGGCACGATCTGCAGGGCCGTCTCCTTCCCCTCGATCCTGGCTCCCCTGCGCAAGGCCGCCTGGTTGGCGGGCCCGTTCAGGAAGCGGAGGAGGTCCTTCTTCACCTCAGCCGCCGGGCGCCCTCCTGTAAGCACGGTGGCCGCCACGATCTCGTCCGCCCGGAAAGCCACGTTGCCGAAGTAGAGGTCGGTCTGGAGCTGGCCTACCTCCGCCTCCAGGCGGGCCTTTTCCTTGGTCAGGTCTGCCACTTCGCGGCGCAGGTTCTCCACAGCTTCTGCCAGGGGCTCGGCCAGTTCTTTCAACTGCCGCACCCGCCCCCGCAAAAAGTTCAGCTCTTGGCGGGCGGTGACCAGGTCTTTCTGCGCCCGCTCCAGCGAGAGCTCCGCCTGGCGGCGCTCCGCCTCCAGGCGCTCCGCCACCGCCCGCGTCTCCGACAGCTCCTCCTTTTGCACCTTCAGCTCCAACTGGCTGCGGCTCAAAGCCAGTTGCAACTGTTTCATGGAAAAGAGGGCCGTGCGCACGTCTTCCGAGACCGCGCTCAGGATGGCCAGGTTGGCCGCGGCGATGAGCACCCCGGTGATGACGGTGATGACGATGGAGGTATAGCGGGGGCGGAGCCCCAACAGGCTCAGCCGGCGCCGGCCTACCCGGCGCCCGATCTGGTCTCCGATGTAGGCGATGATGCCCCCGGTGAAGATCAGAACCAGCACCAGCCTCAGCCCGTACACGCCACCTCACCTCCCCTCAAAGCCCTCGGCCGCCACCCTCAGCGCACGGCTCAACGCCGACCGCGCAGGGTCAGATAGACTCCGAAACCCAAAAGGAGCAGGTTTTGCAGCCAACCCGCCAGCAAAGGCGGCAGGTAGCCGCTTTGCCCTAAAGCAGTCCCCAAAGTCAGGACCACGTAGTAGACAAAGATGATGATAATGCTCAACCCGAACCCCACCGAGGTGGCCCGCCGGTGAGGTTGAATCCCCAGGGGAGCCCCGACAAAGGCAAAGACCAGGCTGCTGAAAGGGATGGCCCACCGCAAGTGGTATTGCACCAGGTAAAGGCGAGCCCGCTTGGGCTCCCCCTGCAAGAGCCGGGCCTGGCGCGCCAGCTCGCGCATGGTCATGTCCTCCGGCCGCTTCTGCAAAGCAGCCACGTCCTGGGGCCGGGCCGGCATCTCCAGCCTCCGCCGGCCGGTGAGAAAGGAGATCTGGGTTACGGGACGCCGCCCGTCCGGGCCGCCCTGGCCAAAGTCGTAGACCAAACCCCGGTGAAAGTACCAGGCGTCTCCTTACCAAACCAGGCGCTCGGCGTTGGTCTGGCGGACGGGGTGCCCGCCTTCAAACTCCACCATAGAGACGTTGGTCATGACCTGAGTGGAACTGTCAAACTCGGCCGCGTAGAGGAGCCGGGAGATCCGCCCACCTTCGTACGTCTCCAGGACCACGTTGCGGCTCACCGTGGAGAGCTTGCCCCCCTGTATCTCCTCTACCCAGACCCTCTGGCTTTCGTGGTTGGCCCGGGGCACCACAGTCTCGGCCAGGGCCAGAGTGGCCAGGCTCACCGCCAAACCGATGGCCAAAAGTGGCCCCACCAGCCGCCAGTAGCTGAGGCCGCCGGCGCGCATGGCCACCACTTCGCTGGCCGCAGAGAGGCGGCTCAAGGAGAGCAAGGTCGCCAGGAGCACAGACATGGGAAAGGTCCAGACCAGGATCTGCGGCATCTTCAGCAGCAAGAGGCGCAAGGCCGGCTCTATACGGGTGCCGCTCTCGGCCACCAGGCGCGCCAGACTGACCAGCTCGCTGCCGACAAAAAGGCTGGAGAAGGCAACCACACCAAAAAGCAGGGTCCCCAGCATCTCCGAAGCTATATAGCGGTCCAGAATCCTCATGTTTGCCTCTCCTTTTGAGGCCTTCACATCGAAAAGCGCTCGCCCAGGTAAAACTTGCGGGCCACGGGGTCGTCGGCGATGGCGCGCGAGTCCCCGGACACCAGAATCTTGCCCTGGTGCATGATGTAGGCCCGGTCGGTGATGCTTAGCGTCTCCCGCACGCTGTGGTCCGTGATCAGGATGCCCAGCCCTTGGCTCCGGAGACGGGAGATGATCTCCTGGATCTCCCCCACGGCGATGGGATCCACGCCCGTAAAGGGCTCGTCCAGGAGGAGATAAGAAGGAGAACCGGCCAGGGCCCGGGCGATCTCGCAGCGCCGGCGCTCGCCACCTGAGAGCCACGCCCCCTTTTGCCGCCGAACGTGCTCCAGCGAAAACTCAGCCAGGAGCTCCTCCAAGCGGCGCCGCCGCTCTGCTTTCCCGTAGCCCAGCACTTCCAGAATGGCCAAGATATTCTCCTCCACCGTCAACTTGCGAAAGATGGAAGGCTCCTGGGGTAGATAACCCAACCCCAGCCGGGCGCGGCGGTACATGGGCAAACGGGTGATCTCCCGGCCTTCCAGGATGACCCGGCCTGCCTCTGCGGGCTCCAGTCCTACCAGCATGTAAAAAGTGGTGGTTTTGCCGGCCCCGTTGGGCCCCAACAGGCCCACCACTTCCCCCCGCTCCACCGAAAGAGAGACGCCGTCCACCACCCGGCGCCCCCGGTAGGCTTTCCTCAAGCCTTCCGCCACTAGGGCCACGCTACCCCTCCTTCTAATCGCCAGCTCTCCTTTTGCCTCCGCTGCCTCCGCTTCTCAGCCCTCATCCGGCCGCACTGCCCGGACCCGCACCTCTCCCCGGGCCAGCAGGCGCTTCTCCCGCAAGAAGACGGTGATCTCCCGGGCCACCAGGGTGTGTTGAGGGGAGCTGGCGGCTACCTCTCCGCTCAGCACCAGCCTCTCGTCCGCCTCGGTATAGCTGGCCCGGTCTGCCCTGGCTGCCAGGTCCCGGGCAGCCAGGACGACTTTCCCCCTGGCCTCCGCGCGCCGGCTCGAGAGGTCTACTGCTATCTCTTCGGCAGCCAGCGCCCAGGGCTCCTCTCCCGCCCATTGCCACCGGGCAGCTCCCCGGGCCAGGAGCACCTGCCGGTCCTGATGGTACTCCATCCTCAGGGCCTGCAAGGTCCACTGCCCTTGGCGGGCCAGTACCGGCTCCTCTGCCGTGCCGCGGGCTACCAAGAGGCCGCTGCGCTGGTCGTGCTCCAGCTCCGCAGCCTGCAGCTCCATCTCTTCGCCAGCCGCCGCTCCAGC
>JASBVW010000016.1 GCA_029961005.1 Bacillota bacterium | reverse complement strand
CACTTTCAATGCGCTCTACGAGGCCAACAAACAGATCGTCCTCTCCAGCGATCGGCCGCCCCGGGAAATTCCCACTCTGGAGGACAGGCTGCGCTCCCGCTTTGAGTGGGGTCTGATGACGGACATTCAGGCTCCCGATCTGGAGACGCGCATCGCCATCCTCCGCAAGAAAGCATCTTTGGAAAAGATCGACCTCCCCAACGAGGTGAGCTCTTACATCGCCAAGAACATCTCGTCCAACATTAGAGAGCTGGAAGGCGCGTTGATTAGAGTCATCGCCTATTCAGCCCTTAAAAACGCCGAAATCTCCTTATCCTTGGCGGTGGAGGCTTTAAAAGACATCCTCCCCTCCCCGCGCCATAAGCAGATCTCTATCGAAAGCATTCAGGAGGCGGTGGCGCACTACTTCGGCATCGACCCGGAAGAGATGCGCGCCAAAAAGAGAACGCGCACGGTCTCCTTCCCCCGGCAGGTGGCCATGTACATTGCCCGGGAGCTCACCGAGGCCTCCCTGCCTAAAATAGGGGAGGCCTTCGGCGGCAGAGACCACACCACCGTCCTGCACGCCTGCGAGAAGGTGCAGGAGGCCATTGCAAACGACCCCAACCTGGATCAAGCGGTGAAAGGCATCATGCAGCGCCTGCAGAATGTTTAGGGTGATGGTCTGTGCATCCTGTGGACAAACGGCCGACCTTTATACACACCTTTTTCACAGCTAAAAATGAGCTCCAGACGCAGCTGGGAGTTCTAATCCACAAAATGCACAGCTCCTACTAGAGACTGCTCCTTACAATCTATCTTTTTTTAAGCGGGTTCGAGGAAAGGAGAAGGTGAGCCGGTCTATGCGTTTCTCCTGTCCGAGAGAGGTCCTTTACCAGGGGCTGCAGACGGTACAGAGGGCTGTCCCCTCTCGCAGCACCATGCCCATCCTCTCAGGTATCCTTCTAGAAGTGAGGCAGGGGTTTCTGCGGCTGGTAGCGACGGACCTGGAGCTGGGGATAGAGGTACTCCTCCCTGTGGAGGTAGAGGCGGAAGGGAGGACGGTCCTGGAAGCCCGCTACCTCTCGGAGATCGTGCGCCGCCTCCCCGAAGGGGCGCCGGTTGCGGTGGAAGTTGAGGAAGGGGGAGGCTCGGCTCAGCTTAAGGCGGCGCGGGTGAAGTACGCCTTGCGGGTGATGAGCGCAGAGGACTACCCGGAGTTGCCTCAGCTGGAGGGCGAGAGGCTGTGGAAGGCCAAAGAGAGCGATCTACGCCGCATGATCCGTGAAACCTCCTTCGCGGTGGCCGTGGAAGAGACTCGCCCCTTCCTGACGGGCGTCTTGTTAGAGATGCGGGGAGGAGAAGTGGCGATGGCCGCCACCGACACTTCCCGCTTGGCTGTCAGCAAAAGGGGGACCCTCCCCGGGGAGTTGGAGGAGCGCTTGATTGTCCCCGTGCGCAGTTTAAACGAGGTGAGCCGCAACCTGGACGAAGAAGGCGAAAGGGAGGTCCTGGTCTCTTGGACCTCCAGTCAGATTCAGTTTAAGCTGCCTTCCCTTCGCCTGGTCTCGCGCTTGATCGACGGCCAATTTCCCAACTACCAGCAGGTCATTCCCTCGAACTACGCGGTTCGCCTGGAGGTCTCCCGGGGTGAGCTTCTAAGTGCCATTGAAAGGGTCTCCGTCCTCGCCCAGGGGGGGACCAGCGTGGTACAGGTAGATGTGAAAGACGGAGGTATAGTGCTGAGCGCGGAGAGCGAGGTGGGAAGAGCGGAGGAGGAGGTTGCGGCAGCGGTGGAGGGGGAAGCGATGGAGATCTCCTTTAACTCCCGCTTTCTTACGGACGTGCTCAGGGTGTTGGAGTGCGGAGCAGTGGGGCTGGAGTTCACCGGGCAGTACAGCCCGGCAGTGGTGAAGCCCCTCGGCGACCCCGCCTACCAGTACATCGTGATGCCCATCCGCCTCCGCTAACTGCTATATGGAAAAAAGCGCGCTGATTGACGTGAAGATAAGGGGGCGGGAGATAGAACTGTCCCGCTTCTTGAAGTTCGCCGGGGCGGTGCCTACGGGAGGAGCAGCCAAGCTCCTCATTCAGGCAGGCCGGGTTTTGGTGAACGGGGTGCCCGAGCAGAGGAGGTCGCGCTCCCTCTTCCCGGGGGATGTGGTGACCTTACCCGACGGGCGCTCCTTCCGCGTGACGGGGGAAGGGGACCCTTGCGCCTGAGGAGGCTTTCTCTGCGGGACTTCCGCAATTACTCCACCCTGGACTTCTTCCCGGGGGCACACCTCAATCTCTTGCGCGGAGAGAATGCGCAGGGGAAGACCAACCTCCTGGAGGCAGTCTATTACCTGGCCACCGGGCGCTCGCATCGCCTGGCCAGGGATCAAGAGCTGGTGCGCTGGCAGCAGCAGGCTTTTCTTTTATGGGCGGAGGTGGAGCGCGCAGCGGGGGAGACCAGCATCAAAGTTTCTTTCTCTTCTCCGGAGCGGCGGAAAGAGGTGGAGGTCAACGGGCAGCCCTTGGCACGCTTGAGCCAACTGTTTGGCGCGTTCAATGCCGTCTTTTTCTGCCCGGATGATCTGCTCCTGGTCAAGGGTTCGCCCTTTTACCGCCGGCACTGGTTGGACCTCTGTCTGGCCCAGGTCAGCCGCTCTTACCGCCACGCCTTGGCGGAGTATCAGCGCGCCCTTTTGCAGCGCAACGCCTTGCTCAAAGGGGTCTTCGCCTGCGGCCCTTCGCCGGAAGGAGAGAAAGAGCTGGAGGTTTGGGAGGAGCAGCTGGTCAGGGCCGGTGCCCTGATTCTGTGGCAGCGCCGGGCAGCCGTAAAGGAGCTGACCGAGTTGGGTGCCGCTCTCCACGGGCGCATCTCCGGAGAGAGGGAAAGGCTGAGCTGCCGCTACCTCTCCTCGCTGGGGGAGGCCTTTACTCAGGCCCAGTCCGCGGAGGAGATGAAGAACTCCTTCGCGCGGAAGCTTCAGGCGGCGCGCCGGGATGACTGCGGAGAGGACCACGCTGGTCGGACCGCACCGCGACGATCTCCTTTTGCTCCTGGACGGGGAGCCGCTGCGCACCTACGGGTCACAAGGGCAGCAGAGGACGGCCGCTCTGGTTCTCCGCCTGGCGGAGCTGGAGTTTATGCGGCGCGCTCTGGGGGAGTACCCTGTACTGCTGTTGGACGACGCCCTGTCCGAGTTGGACGAGGAGAGGCAGCGGCGGGTACTGAAGGAGGTGGAGCCGGGAGTGCAGATCCTGGCCACCACAGCTCAGGAACTGTCGCTCCCGCTGAGAGGGGAGCGAGAGATTACCTGCTTTACCGTCTGCGCCGGAGAGGTTAAACCGTCGGCTTGCAGTTGGCGTGAAGAAAGGATAAAATGAACCGGGATGGTTTTTGGGGGGTGATGGGTCAGCGATGTTCGTGCATTTAGGCGGGGACACCGTGATCGCGGTGCGCAAAGTGGTGGCCATCTGTGACCTGGAAATGGCCCGCCAAGCCAAATGTAACGAGGAATTTCTCCGTACCTTGAAGGACCGGGGGCGGGTAATCGATATCTCCGAAGGTAAAGAGAAGTCCTTTGTCGTGACCGACGACGGGGTTTACATCTCCCAGATCTCGGCCTTGACCTTAAAGAAGAGGGCGGAAGGGCTGTTCGATTACTTGGACAACTTAAATGATGAGGAGTGAGTTTTTGCGCGCCTAAGGAAGCAGCTGGCGCTGTTGACGGCCGTGATGGCGATTGACATCACGGTCTTTTTCCGGCAGGAGGAGGAATGACTTTGGAAGACAGGGTGAACGGCACCCGCAAAGACCCGGTTGAAGATTACGGGGCGGAGAAGATCCAGGTGCTGGAGGGCCTGGAAGCGGTGCGCCGCCGCCCCGGGATGTACATCGGCAGCACGGATGAACGCGGTTTGCACCACCTGGTCTGGGAAGTAGTGGACAACTCGGTGGATGAGGCCTTGGCCGGGTTTTGCACCGAGATCGAGGTGGTGTTGCATCGGGACGGCTCCCTCTCCGTGGCGGACAACGGGCGGGGCATCCCTGTAGATATCCACCCCGGAACGGGGCGCCCGGCCCTGGAAGTGGTCCTCACCATGTTGCACGCCGGCGGCAAGTTCGGCAACGGCGTCTACAAGGTGGCCGGAGGCCTCCACGGAGTGGGCGTTTCGGTGGTCAACGCCCTTTCCGAGTGGCTGGTCGCCGAGGTCCGGCGGGACGGGAAGGTCTACCGGCAACGCTTCCAGAGGGGCAAACCGGCCGGAGAGCTCTCCGTGGTAGGCGCCGCCGAGACCACAGGGACCACCATTACCTTTTTCCCTGATCGGGAGATCTTCGAGACCCTGGAGTTTAACCCTGAAACCATCGCTCATCGGCTGCGCGAACTGGCCTTCCTCAATAAAGGGCTCCGCCTGGTGCTGCGGGACGAGAAGGCCGGGAAAGAGCAGGTCTTCCAGTACGAGGGCGGATTGGTCTCCTTTGTGGAGCACCTGAACAGGAACAAAGAACCCCTGCACCGCGAAGTGATCCACTTCGAGCGGTTCGTCGAAGGGGTTTACATAGAGGGCGCCCTCCAGTACAACGAAGGCTATGTGGAGTCGATTTACTCCTTTGCCAACAACATCAATACCCACGAAGGAGGCACCCACCTCACCGGGTTCAAGGCGGCCCTGACCCGCTGCCTCAACGATTACGCGCGGAGGGCGGGGTTGTTGAAAGAGGGCGAGGAAAACCTGGCGGGGGAAGACGTGCGGGAGGGCTGCACCGCCATCATCAGCGTCAAACTGCCCGAGCCGCAGTTTGAAGGCCAGACCAAGACCAAGCTGGGCAACAGCGAAGTCAAAGGTTTGGTGGAGGCGGTGACGGCCGAGGCCCTGGCCACCTTTTTGGAGGAACATCCTCCGGTGGCCCGCAAGATCGCAGAAAAGGTGGTCCTGGCCGCCCGCGCCCGCGAGGCGGCGCGCAAGGCGCGCGAGTTGACCCGGCGCAAATCGGCCCTCGAGGTGACCGGCCTGCCGGGGAAGCTGGCCGACTGCACCTCCACCGACCCGGCCGAGTGCGAGCTCTACCTGGTGGAAGGGGACTCTGCCGGCGGCACGGCCAAACAAGGGCGCGACCGGCGTTTTCAGGCCATTATGCCGTTGCGCGGCAAGATCCTCAATGTGGAGAAGGCGCGCTTTGACAAGATCCTGGCCAACGAGGAGATCCGGGCGATGATCACCGCTTTTGGGGCGGGGGTGGCGGACGACTTTGACCTGATGAAGGCGCGCTACGGCAAGGTGGTGGTGATGAGCGACGCGGACGTAGACGGGGCCCACATCCGCACACTCCTCCTGACCTTTTTTTATCGCTACATGAGACCGCTGATTGAGAAAGGGCACGTCTTCATCGCCATGCCTCCCTTGTACATGGTGAGAAAGGGGCAGGAGCGCTATTACGCCCACAGCGACAAGGAACTGGAGGAGATCCTGCAGCGCATAGGGCGCCAAGGCGTGACCATTCAGCGGTTCAAGGGCCTGGGGGAGATGGATGCAGAACAACTGTGGGAGACCACGATGAATCCGGCCACCAGGACTATCAAACAGCTCCACCTGGAAGACGCGGTGCTGGCCGATGAGATCTTCACCACCTTAATGGGGGAGAAGGTCGAACCCCGGCGGGAGTTTATCCAAGAGCACGCCCACGAGGTGCAGAATCTGGACGTGTAGCCGCCCCCGCGGGGACTTGGCGGAAGACGAGAGTAAAGGGGCACGATCGGCGTGGAGTACGGAGAGGGGAGAATCATCCCGGTCCAGATTGAGGAGGAGATGAAGCGCTCGTACCTCGATTACGCCATGAGCGTGATCGTGGAGCGGGCTCTTCCTGACGTGCGGGACGGCCTGAAGCCCGTGCAAAGGCGTATTTTGTACGGGATGTACGAGCTGGGCTTAACCCCGGACAAGCCGCACAAGAAGTCGGCCCGCATCGTGGGCGACGTGATGGGGCGCTACCACCCCCACGGGGATGCCGCCATCTACGAGTCCATGGTGCGCATGGCGCAGGACTTTTCTTTTCGTTACCTTCTGGTGGACGGGCACGGGAACTTCGGTTCGGTGGATGGAGATCCGCCGGCGGCCATGCGCTACACGGAGGCGCGCCTCTCCCCCTTGGCCATGGAGATGCTGGCCGATATCGACAAGGACACGGTGGACTTCGTGCCCAACTTCGACGGGACCATGCAGCAGCCGGTGGTGCTGCCGGCCCGCTTTCCCAATCTCCTGGTTAACGGCAGCGCGGGCATTGCGGTGGGGATGGCCACCAACATTCCGCCGCACAACCTGGGAGAGGTCATCGACGGGCTGATCATGCTCATCGACCGGCCGGAGGCGACGGTGGCAGAGCTGATGCAGGTCATCAAAGGCCCTGATTTCCCTACCGGGGGAATTATCCTGGGCCGCGACGGCATCCGCCAGGCGTACGAGACGGGCCGCGGCTCCCTCCAGGTGCGAGCTCGCGTCGGCATCGAGGAAGCCGGCCACGGCAAAACGCGCCTCGTGGTGACGGAGATCCCCTATCTGGTCAACAAGGCGGCTCTGATTGAGAAGATTGCGGAACTGGTGCGGGAGAAGAAGGTCGAGGGCATCACCGACCTGCGGGACGAGTCGGACCGGCATGGCCTGCGCATCGTGATCGAGCTGCGCCGCGACGTCTCCCCCCGCGTGGTGCTGAACCAGCTCTACAAGCACACCCAGCTGCAAGACACCTTTGGCGTGATCATGTTGGCCCTGGTGCGGGGGCGGCCGCAGATTCTCAACCTCAAGGAGATGCTCCAGCACTATCTGGAGTACCAGCAGGAGGTCGTGACCAGGCGGACCCGTTTTGAGCTGACCAAGGCCGAAGAGCGGGCCCACATCCTGGAAGGCCTGCGCATTGCGCTGGATCACCTGGATGAAGTGATCGCCTTGATCCGCCACTCCCGGACGGATGCCGAGGCCAAGGAGGGGTTGATGAGCCGGTTCGGGCTGACGGAGGTGCAGGCGGTGGCTATTCTGGACATGCGCCTCCGCCGCCTGACCGGCCTGGAGCGGGAAAAGATAGACGCGGAGTATCGGGAGCTGCAGGAGCGCATCGCCTACCTCCGGGCGGTCCTGGCAGACGTGCGGCAGGTGCTGGGGATCATTAAGGAGGAGCTCCGGGCTATCAAGGAAAAGTTTGCCGACGCGCGGCGCACCGAAATCGGCCGGCCGGCCGAGGAGATAGAGGAGGAAGACCTCATCCTGGAAGAGGAGATCGTGATTACCCTCACCCGGAGCGGGTACATCAAGAGGCTGCCCCTGGACAGCTACCGCGCCCAGCGCCGCGGCGGGCGGGGGGTCATCGCGCTCAGCACCAGGGAAGAGGACTTTGTGGAGCACCTCCTGACCACCACCACCCACACCGACCTGTTCTTCATCACCAACTTGGGGCGCGCCTATCGCCTGCGCGCCCATCAGGTGCCGGAGAGCAGCAGGCAGGCCCGGGGCACGGCTCTCGTCAACCTCCTGGCGCTCCAGCCGGGGGAGGCGGTCAACGCGGTGCTCCCGGTGCGGGACTATGGCGAGGGGCGGTTCCTCTTTATGGCCACCCGCTCCGGCGTGGTGAAGAAGATCGATCTGGCTGAGCTGGAAAAGGTGCGGTCCAGCGGAGCAAGGGTGGTGCTCCTGGACGAGGGGGACGAGGTGGTGGGCGCCCTCCTCACCGACGGGCGGCAGCAGATCATCCTGGTCAGCGCCCGCGGCCAGGCCATCCGTTTCCCTGAAGAGGAGGTCCGCCCCCTGGGCCGCGCGGCCCGGGGCGTGCGGGGGATGTCCCTGGCAGAGGGGGATGCCGTGGTGGGGCTGGACGTGGCGCGGCCGCAGGGCGAGCTTTTGACGATCAGCCGCTGGGGTTACGGCAAGCGCACCCCCTTGGAGGAGTACCGGAGCACCTCGCGGGGGGGCAAGGGCATCCGCACCTTGCGCATCACGGCCAAAAACGGCCCCATCGTGGGCGTGCGGGTGGTCTCGCCCGAAGACGAGATCCTCCTGATCAGCGCCGCCGGCATCATCATCCGCATGCGGGTGCTGGACATCCCGGCCCAAGGGCGCGATGCGCAGGGGGTGCGCATCATGAAGCTGGAAGAGCACGATACGGTCAGATCGCTGGCGGTGGTCCCGCGCAACGGGGAAGAGGAGCAGCCCCTGTCTGGGGGCCGTTGAGGCGAGACCGAAGAGGAGGAGAGAAGAGGATGCTCTCCGGCCTGGAGCCGGCGGGGAAGAATCGCTACCGCCTTCCGCGCCGGGAAAAGATGCGGGCAGACGCGGTAGTTTACCTCAATCCCGCTCTGGAGAGGACCTTTCAGGAAGGGGAGGCCCTCCGCCAATTGATGGATGCCGCCACCCTGCCGGGGGTGGTTTCGCCGGTCATCGGGTTGCCCGATATCCACACCGGCTTCGGCCTGCCTATTGGGGGAGTGATGGCCACCCTTCCGGAAGGGGAAGGGGTGATCTCCGCCGGGGCGGTGGGCATGGACATCAACTGCGGGGTGCGCCTTTTGCGGACCGACATCCCCTCCCGGGAGGTCAGCCGAAAAGATCTGCAGGCCCTCCTCTCCGCCATCGGGCAGAGAATCCCGACCGGGATTGGGAAGAAGAGCCGCCATGCCGAGCTCACCCAGCAAGACCTGGAGGCTGTGCTGTGCCAGGGGGCGCGCTGGCTGGCGGAAAAGGGCTATACCTGGCCGGAGGACCTGGAGAGGATCGAGGAGGGCGGGTGCCTGGCCGGGGCCGACCCGGCGGCCGTCAGCCTGGAGGCCAGGCGGCGCAGCAACCAGCTGGCTACCCTGGGCGGGGGGAATCACTTCATCGAAGTAGGGGAGGTCCAGCGGGTTTACGACACTGAGCTGGCCGGGGCCTTCGGCTTGGAGGAGGGGAAGCTCTACTTCCTCATCCACACCGGCAGCCGCGGCTTCGGGCACCAGATTTGCACCGATTACACCGCTTTCTTGGCCAAGGCAGCGGCCAAGTACGGCTTGACCCTCCCCAGCCGGGGGCTGGCTGCCGCTCCCGTCTCCTCCCCTGAGGGGCAGCGGTATTGGCAAGCCATGGCTTGCGCGGTCAACTTCGCCTTTGCCAACCGCCAGCTCATCGCCTACGACCTGCGCGCGGCCGTGGGCGAGGTCTTTGCCACTCCTCCCCGCCGGCTGGGCTTGACCCTGGTCTACGACGTGGCCCACAACATCGCCAAATTTGAGGAGCACGGGGGGCGCCGTCTCTTAGTGCACCGCAAGGGAGCTACGCGCGCCCTCCCGGCGGGACATCCCGGCAACCCCCTTTGTTACCGGGAGACGGGGCATCCGGTGCTTGTCCCGGGGAGCATGGGGACGGCTTCTTACGTCCTGGTGGGCACCCCGGCGGCGGCGGAGACCTTCTTCTCGGTCAACCACGGCGCCGGCCGCGTCCTCTCGCGGAGCGCTGCCCGGCGCTCTATTTCGCAGGAAGACTTCGCCCGGAGTATGGGTGATGTCCTCTCCAATGCCCCGGATTACCGCGCCCTGGTGGACGAGGCCCCGCTGGCCTACAAGGACATAGATGAGGTGGTGGAGACCTTGGCGGAGATCGGCCTAACGCGCAAGGTGGCGCGCCTCGTCCCTCGGGCAGTGATCAAAGGCGAGGGGGAGGAGGGGTAAATTTCCGCGGCAACCCGGTGGAGCGAAGGCTCCGTTAAAAAGAGCCTTTGGGGCTTAACCGCCCTAAAGGCTTTTTTTATCGGGGGGAGAGAGGTGGACACAGGTTGGCCGATCTTGTCATACGATGTACTACCCAGCGACGGGAGAAAGGAGGGTACCAGCCATGGGTTCCGCTTCCTCTGCGCCCTTTCTGCACCTTCTTACCCCTCGGGAGCGGGAAATCTTCTTTTTGATCGCCTCCGGGCTGGGTAACCGAGAGATTGCGCGTTCTCTCTACATAAGTGATAAGACGGTCAAAAATTACGTGACCGTGATCCGAAAGAAACTGGGCTTGGCCAACCGCACTCAAATTGCCCTCTTTGCCATCAGGCACGGCTTATTACCCCTGGAACGATTGCAACTGCCGAAGTAGGGAGGCGGAAGCGATGCGGCAGGCGCGTCAGGGCGGAGCGACGTCCACACTTATGGAAGTCAAGGACATCCGGATCAAACCGCAAGTGGAGGCGGCCATTGCCCTCCCGGATGGGGTGGTGGTCCAGGGAGAGCTGGAGCAGCAGGTCTTCTTCCTGGCTGCCGGCGGGCCGGTTCAGCACCGGGCGGAGCGGCTCCCCTTCAGCGCTTTAGTGGGCCTACCGGGGGCTACTCCCGGGATGGACGTGCAGGCGACACCCCGGGTGGAGGAGGTGCTCTGGACTGTGTCACCGGAGGGGCCGCAGGGGAAAGTCCTGCTCTCCCTGGCGGTCAAGGTGGTGGAGCGGGTGGCAGCGCCCTTGGCTGAAGGTCCGGGGCCTGAGTTGGCCCTGCCTGCGGTACTGGGGGAAGGGAGCGCCCAACTCCTCCTGGAAGGGGCCGTTCCCCTCCCCGCAGCGCTGTCTGTGGAGCGGATTGCGGCCGCGGTAGGCCCGGTGACGGTGGAACCCCTTCCCGGGCGCGCTCTGGTGCAGGGAACGGTGCGCCACCAGATTTACTACCTGGCCGGGGATGGGACGGGGCGCCACCGGGCGGAGGACCTCCCCTTCAGCACCGTGGTGGCGGTACCCGGCCTGCTCCCGGGGCTGGCGGTGCAGGTTCAGGCTGCGGTGGAAGCGGTGCTCCCCGCTCTGGAGCCGGCGGGCTTCCTGCGCTGGAAGAGCGTCCTGTCGCTGCAGCTGCGGGCGCTGGCTCGAGAGCGGAGGACTGTGCCCACGGGTGGCGAGGTCCTCTACCGCGTTCTGCAGGTGGAAGGGGAAGGGGGCGGGCAGTTCCTGGAAGAGGCCGAGCTGGCATTGCCGCTGCCGGCCTTGCAGGTCCGCGACGGAAACCTGGAGGTGAGACTGCGGGGGGTGGAGGCCTTCCCGGACGGCGCCCTGGTCCAAGGGCTCCTGACGGGCCAAGTCTTCTACGTCGGGGAGGATGGAGTGGAGCACCACTACGCCTTTACCCTGCCTTTTACCGGGCACCTTGCGCTCCCGGGGGCCTCGCCCGAGACCCGAGTGGAGGTCTCCCCGCGGCTGGAGTTTGTCGCCTGGGAACTCCCTGCTCCGCAAAAGGTGCGCCTCCGGGCTATGTTCAGCCTGGCCGCCCTGGCCCTCTTGCCGGTGCAACTGCCCCTTCTCCCCGGGCCGGGGCCGCTCTTCCAGCTGGAGAGGGTGGTGGGGGAGCAGGTGGTGCAGTTTTGGGTGGAAGGTCCGCCTCTGCCTCCTCCTCCCCCCCAACCGGTGGTCCTCTTCCTCCTGCTGGAGGACCCGGTCCTGATCGGAGAGGGGAGCCGCCAGATCATCGTGGAAGAGCGGGCGGCACTGCCTTCCCCTGCCGCCTCTCTTCTGGAGGTAAGGGGGGAGGTCAGGGAGCTGGAGGCGGTCTCGCTGACTGAGACCGCCTTGCTGGAAGGATTTGTGCACAAGCAGATCGCCTTCGTCGACCCGGAGGGCTTGGTGCGAGAGGCTGCCGAGGAGGTGCCCTTCGCCATCCTGGTCTCCGTACCCGGGGCCCGGGAAGGGATGGGAGTACAGGCCGGGGTGCGCCTCGAGGAGATCAACTTCAACCTGCTCCCGGGCGGGCGGGAAGTGGACCAGGTTTTGGTCCTGGAGGGCACGGCCCGGGTGACGGCCGTACGGCGCCTCTCGGTGGTT
>JASBVW010000325.1 GCA_029961005.1 Bacillota bacterium | reverse complement strand
TCCTTCACAGCCGTGCCAGTTCCTCTCGCCGCGCCCGCACTTTGCCGTACTTCTCCGTCAGCTCTTGGTAGCGGGCGCGCTCCTTCTCCACCACTTCGGCCGGGGCTTTCTGCAGAAAGCCGTGGTTGGAGAGCTTGGCCTTCAGGCGCGCGATCTCCTCCTCCATCTCCTCCAGTTCCTTCTCCAACCGGGTCAGCTCCTTACCCACGTCCACCAGGCCGACCAGGGGCAAATAGAGCTCGATCCCTGCCGCCACCGCCACCAGGGCCTTTTCGGGGCGCGCCGCCTCCCGCGGCAGGTAAGAAAGGGAGCCTACCCCAGCCAGGGTCCTGACCAAGGCCTCGTTCCGCTCCACCAGGCTTCGCCCAGGCCCTTCGCCCCGCAGCACCACCGCCACCTCCCGCGCTGGCGGCACATTGGCCTCCGTGCGCAGGGTGCGCAGGGCGCGGATCACCTCCTGCAGAGCGGCGAACTCCTCTTCCGCCTCCCGGTCCTCCAGCTCCGCCGGGGCCTGCGGCCAGGGAGCCTTCATGATCGTCCGCCCCTGATGGGGCAGATACTGCCAGATCTCCTCGGTCAGGAAAGGCATAAAAGGATGGAGCAGGCGCAGCGTGTGTTCCAGGACGTACCAGAGGACCGTCTGAGCCGCCGCCCTCGTCTCCGGCGCCTCTTTCCCGTACAGGCGCGGCTTGACCGCTTCGATGTACCAGTCGCAGACCTCGCTCCACAGGAAGTCGTAGATCACCCGGGCACCCTCACCCAAGTCGTACTTCTCCAGTTGGCGGGTCACCTCCGCCACCGCCGCGGCGTAGCGGGAGAGAATCCAGCGGTCGGCCAGGGTAAGGGGCAGGGCCCGCAGTTCCCCCGGCGCGGGTTCGCCCTCCGCTTGGAAGTCCCGCAGGTGCAGGAGGACAAAGCGGGAGGCGTTCCAGACCTTGTTGGCGAAGTTGCGGCTGCTCTCTACCTTTTCCCGGTAAAAGCGCATGTCGTAGCCGGGGGCCACGCCGGTCACCAGACTGAAGCGCAGGGCGTCCGCCCCGAACTCCTCGATCACTTCCAGAGGATCGACCCCGTTGCCCAGAGACTTGCTCATCTTGCGCCCCAGGGCGTCCCGGACCAAGCCGTGGATGCAAACCTCCCGGAAAGGCACTTCCCCCATGAACTCCAGCCCCATGAAGATCATCCGGGCTACCCAGAAGAAGATGATGTCGAACCCCGTCACGAGGACAGAGGTGGGGTAAAAGTAGCGCAGCTCGGGCGTCTGATCCGGCCAACCCAGGGTGGCAAAGGGCCACAGGGCGGAGGAGAACCACGTATCCAAGACGTCCGGATCCTGCTCCAGGTGGTCGGAACCGCACCGCGGGCAGGTGGTGGGGTCCTGGCGCGCTGCGATCACCTGGCCGCACTCCCGGCAGTACCACACGGGGATGCGGTGCCCCCACCAGAGCTGGCGCGAGATGCACCAGTCGCGCACGTTCTCCACCCAATTCAGGTAGAGCCGGGTAAAGCGTTCCGGGATGAAGCGGATGCGGCCTTCCCGCACCACCTCCAGGGCCGGGCGGGCCAGCGGCTCCATGCGCACAAACCACTGCTTGGAGAGGAGGGGCTCCACCACCGTCTCGCAGCGCTCAAGTGGCCCCGGCTGGCGGTGGGGCGCTTCGGTTTCCACGAGCTTTTC
>JASBVW010000324.1 GCA_029961005.1 Bacillota bacterium | reverse complement strand
CGTGCGGGCCACCACCAGGAGCACCACGGCCGGCAACGTGGGGGTGGCCGTGGGCTGGCTCACCTTCGAAAGCCTGGTGACCATGACCGAATGCCAGGCCGAACGGCAGTGGATGAGCGAGGAAGAGAAGCTCCAGACCTTCTGGGCCAATTACAACCAGATGTACCGCGACGGGCACTACTTCACCATTTGGCTCAAGAACCTGGGCGGTTCCATGGACCTGCCCCGGCTGGAAGGGGTGGCGGCGCGCACCTTCCTGGTCACGGAGGACGGCCGGCGCTTCCGGGCGCGGGTGGTGCAGGACTTCAAATTGCCGGGGCTCTTAGGGTCGGACATGGCGGTGGTGGCCTTTCCCCGGACCGACGAGGAGTACCGGCCGGTGCTGCGCCCCGAGGCCCGCTGGTTCAAGATCGTGCTGCGGGACTTCAACCACGTCCTGAACACGGAAGTGACCTTCGAGCTCCCCATCCAGTATGATCCCCGGGTCACTTCCCTGGCGGCCCGCTACCGCGCTTTGGTGGAGAAGCAGAAGCAGCAAGAGAAGAAGGCCGGGGCGAAGTAGAGGGGGGCCCGGCGCGAACCTCAGCCGGCCGGCTGCAGGCTGAGCGGGGTCGGTACCGGGCGGAGGGCGGCTGGGTGGACGGCGGCTGCGCGGGCGTGCCGGGCTGGCGGCCGCGGTGCGTAGCTTTTTACCGCGGCCGGTAACGCTGCAGCTCCTGGCTGAGGAAGGACCAGACCAGGGCTACCACGGCGGCGTCGTCCAGCCACCCCAGAAGAGGGAAAAGGTCCGGGACCAGGTCCAGGGGAAGCAGGACGTAGAGGAGGCCGCCCAGGACGAGGGCCTTGCTGGTCCAGGGGACCGCCGGGTCCAGGAAGTAGTGCAAAAAGCGCCGCAGGCGGCCCCAGAAAGTGAGGGAGGGCGGAGGGGCCGCGTCGCCGGCGATGGGCCCGCGGAAGCCTTCGCCCGGTCCGGGGCCATCCTGGCGGGCCCGAGTCGTCGCGGCCTCGCCGGCGGAGGCTGGAGCCGGCTCTTCCTCGGGCTGCACGGCAAAGCAGTACGGACAGCGGCGGGCCAGGGCGATCTCCTGCCCGCAGCGGCGGCAGCGCATCGGCGTTTCACTCCCCGCTTCCACTGAATTGGTCGGCCGCGCGCTCGGCCTTTACCTAAAAGGTATTCTTCCTCCGCGCTTCTCTTCCTGTGTACCAGCGGGTCAAAATAAAACAGGAGGAGCCGGCGATGCGCCTTCACGGCCGTAAAGTGACGCCCGAGATGCTGGCGCGCATCCCTTCCCTGAGCGACGTCTTTGCCCGCCCTCCCCAGGTGGAGCTGGCTTACCTCTTCTACCACAAGGAAGGGCGGATGCCGGATGGTAGATCTGCCCTGGCAGGCATGTCTCCCCGCCCCGGCACATAAGCTGAGGGTGGGAGGTGTTCGCGGTTGGCCTGGAGCTTGGCCTTTCTCTTGGCACTCCTCTCAGCCCTCGCCGGCTGGCCGGGGGCGGCGGCCGGTGCCGCGCCGCCCGCGGCGGAGAGGATCCTGCAGCGCATGGAGGAGGCTTTCTCTGCCGGGGCGCGGGAGATGATCCAGGTGATGGAGGTGAGCGACGGCCTCGGCGGGCGGCAAAGCTACCGCCTGCGGGTCTGGGCGGAGGGGGCGGAACGGGTGCTGGTGCAGTGCCTGG
>JASBVW010000323.1 GCA_029961005.1 Bacillota bacterium | reverse complement strand
CAAGCCAGAAGGAGGGCCGTTGCCACAGCCAGTGCCCAAAACGCCCCCGGCTTCCGCTCCTGCATAAGATCTCCTCCCACGCCTACCCAATTTCGCCGGCGCTCCGGCAAAACCTCCTTTCCCTTGCCGGCGGCCCGGCGCCCCCTTTCCCCCGGACGCCTCTGCGCCAGGGCCCCCGGCGCCGCCGGGCCCCTGGCGCGGCCGCGCTCCCTCATTCCCGGGTCGGGTCGTAGCGGCGCAGGCGGAGGGAGTTGGTCACCACCGAAACGGAGCTGAAAGCCATGGCCCCGCCGGCGATGACCGGGGACAGGTAGCCCAGGGCGGCCACGGGTATGCCCAGGGTGTTGTAGAGAAAGGCCCAAAAGAGGTTCTCCTTGATGGTGCGCATGGTGCGCCGGCTCAGCCGGATGCTCTGGGGGATGCCCCGCAGGTCCCCGCGCATCAAGGTGATGTCGGCGGACTCCATGGCCACGTCGGTGCCGGTGCCGAGGGCAATCCCCACGTCGGCCGCCGCCAGGGCCGGGGCGTCGTTGATGCCGTCCCCCACCATGCCCACCACCTTTCCTTCCTGGCGCAGCTTGGCCACCTGCTCCGCCTTTTCTTCCGGGAGGACCTCCGCCAGGACGCGCTTGATGCCCACCTGGCGCGCGATGGCAGCCGCAGTGCGCCGGTTGTCACCCGTCAGCATGACGACCTCAATCCCCATCTCCTGCAACTGGCGGACGGCCTCTGCGGAGTGCTCCTTCACCGTGTCCGCCACCGCGATCACGCCTGCAAGCTGCCCCTGCACGGCCAGGAGCATCACCGTTTTACCCTCGCTTTCCAGCGCGCTCATCTGCTCTTCCACCGAGGGTGCGATCCGGATCCCGTTCTCCTGCATCAGCTTGCGGTTGCCCAACAGCAGGGCCTGCCCATCCACTTCCCCGCGCACCCCGCAGCCGGGGATGGCGCTGAACCGCGCGGGCTCGCCCGGCTCCAGCCCCGCCGCCCGGGCCCGCTCCACCACCGCCTCCCCCAGCGGGTGCTCGGAGGCCCGCTCCAGCGCAGCAGCCAGCCGCAGGACCTCAGATTCCGTGCGGCCCCCCAGCGGGAGGACGTCGGTGACCTCCGGCTTCCCTTTGGTAATGGTGCCGGTCTTGTCCAGCACCACCGCCGTGAGGCGATGAGCCTTCTCCAGGTACTCGCCGCCCTTGATCAGGATGCCGTGCTCAGCCCCCTTGCCGGTGCCCACCATGATGGCAGTGGGGGTGGCCAGCCCCAGGGCGCAAGGGCAGGCGATGACCAGTACCGCCGTGAAGTTGATCAGGGCGCGGGTAAAGTCGCCGGTGGTCAGGTACCAGGCCAGAAAGGTGGCTACCGCCACCGCCACCACCGCCGGCACAAAGTAGCCGGAGACGAGGTCGGCCAGCCGCTGAATGGGAGCCTTGGACCCCTGGGCTTCCTCCACCAGGCGGATGATCTGGGCCAGAGCCGTGTCCTTGCCCACCTTGGTGGCCTCAAATTTGAAGGTCCCGTGCTTGTTGATGGTGGCGCCGATCACTTCGTCGCCGGGGCCTTTGTCCACCGGGATGCTCTCTCCGGTCAGCATGGACTCGTCCACAGCCGAGGTGCCTTCGCGGATCACCCCGTCCACCGGGATCTTCTCGCCCGGACGCACCACCACCAGGTCTCCCACCTGGACCTCCTCCACCGGGATG
>JASBVW010000015.1 GCA_029961005.1 Bacillota bacterium | reverse complement strand
GGCCCCTCCAACCGCTGCTCAGCCGCAGGTAAAGGATCCGCTCCCGCCGCCGCTTCCCCCTCCCCCGCCGTCTTAGGGACCCAGCCGCCTGCTTCTCCCGCCGCGGGCTGGCGCACGCGCTTCCAAGGCTGGCGCTCAAGCAAGGCCCGACCCAGGCCGGGTCCCCAGGTCAGCACGGCCGCTGCCAAAAGGGCAGCCGCCAGCACTACCAGCGTGCCCGAATAGGAGAAGGAGCGGAGCAGGAGGTAGGTCAACATCCCTCCAATCATGCCCCCTCCTCCAGCCACCGCCGCCGGCTGAAGCTCGTCGGCCAAAGCAAGGCCGGTGACGGCGGTCCCGTGCCAGGAGTTAACGGGCAAGCGCAGATGGAGATAGACCTGCACCACCAGCAGGACAAGCACCGCCGCCACCACGCGCGGTGGGGACCCTCCGCGCCGCCTTCGGCCCAGGAGGGCCACTCCAGCCTGTGCAAAGACATAAATAAACCAGAGGGGGCTGGACAGGCCAAAGAGCCAGCGAAAAAGGCGGGCGATGAAATCGCCTGCCGGCCCGGTGTTCACGCCCATATTATAGAGGAAACCCAGAGCCGCGCCGGCCAGCACCAGAACAGCCAGCATGCTCTCCTGGAGCGTCAAAACCGGCTGCTGCTCCCCACTCTCGGGCTCGTGTTCCTGCTCCACCTGCCTGACCGGGGATGGGCGACGCTTCCGCCGCACTCCCATGCGCGCAACACCTCACACCAAGCCGATCAAGGCCGCCATCCTCCCCGTCCGCCCACCATCCCGGCGATGGGAATAGAAAAGCTCCGGATGACACGCCGTGCACATCTGACTGAGAGAAAGATTCGAGTCGACCACTCCGATCTCCTGCAAAGCCTGTCTGTTGGCCTCCCACAGGTCGAGCCGCCAGCCGCCGCCCTGGGCCGGCCGGAGGAAGTCCCGCCAACCTGCGTAGGTGCGGCGAAACTCTGCCGCCACCTCGTCCCCCACCTGGTAGCAGCAGGGGCCGATGGCGGGCCCCAGCGCCGCCAAGCAATCCCCGGCTTCCACCGCAAAATGCTTCTGCATGGCCTCCACGGCGCGAACCACCGCGCGCCCGGCCGTGCCGCGCCACCCCGCATGGACGGCCGCCACCACCTTCCGCCGGGGATCGAGCAGAAGAATGGGCAAGCAATCCGCCACAAAGACGGCCAGGACGAGGCCGGGCTGCGCCGTGATCAAGGCATCGACCCCGGCAAAATTTTCGCCCGCCGGCCCTTCCCGCCGCCCCACGACCCCCTCTTCCGCCACCCCTACCGCCGTCCCGTGGACCTGGTGAGCGGTAATCAGCTTTTCCGGCGCGAGATCCAGGGCCTGCAAGAGCCGCCGCCGGTTCTCTCGGACCGCCGCCGGGTCATCGCCTACGTGCCAGCCCAAATTCAGCCATCGGAAGGGCCCCTGACTCACTCCTCCGCGCCGAGTGGTGAAGGCATGGCGCACCAAACCGGTGGCAAAAAGGAGGGGTGCCCGCCCCAGGGGCACCTCTCCTTCCACTAATTCCCAACCAGCAGCTCCGGGGCTGCGCTCCCTCATTTTCCGAGCAACTCCTTCAGCTCTTCTAGAAAGCGGTTCAAATCGCCAAACTGGCGGTAGACCGAGGCGAAGCGCACATACGCCACCTCGTCTAACTGGCGCAACCTCTCCATGACCAGTTCGCCAATGGCACTGGAGGGAATTTCCCGCTCACTCCGGAGGGCCAGCTCGCGTTCCACCGCATCCACCAGCTCCTCCAGCTGCTGCAGGGCAATGGGGCGCTTTTCACAAGCTTTCAGCAGGCCGTTCAAGATCTTCCGCCGGTCAAAGGACTCCCGGCGCCCGTCCTTTTTTACCACCACCAGCGGCTCCCTCTCCACCCGCTCATACGTGGTAAAGCGCTGCCCGCAAGCCGGGCACTCCCGGCGCCGGCGAATGGCCGCTCCTTCTTCGCTGGCCCGCGAATCCAACACCTTGGAATCGGGCTCTCCACAAAACGGGCACTTCACCGCCGCTCCTCCCCATCCCGGTCCGGTTCAGGGATATTATACCGCATCCTCTCTGGCGGTGTCGAGGCGCCCCGAAAACCGGATGCCTATTTGCGCTGTACGCGGGCCGTGCCGGCCAAGTCCACCAAGATGACGTCCGTGCCGATCATGTGGACTTTCTCCCAGGGGATCACCAGGTCTTCTTCGCGAAAGAGGATTTTCCAAGGGCGGGAGCGGATGGGAATGATGACGGCAGTGATGCGCCCCTCTTCTATCTCCAACTCCACATCGTCGATGAAGCCCAGCCGCTGGCCATCCGCCAGATTGATGACCTCCCGCAGGCGGAGATCGCTCAGCCTGGTTAACATCTACCCACCCCCTCGCCGGGCCAGAGTCCCCTCAACATACGTATGCGCGCCCCTCCCTTTACGTTCAGGGGGCGCGCCTGCGGGCCGTTTCCGGCGTTCAGGCCAGAGCCGCCGGCCGGGCTTCACTTCTGCTGCAGAGCCATTTTCCCGGCCCACCAAGGCCAGGCGGTGGTGGTCAGCCCTAAACCGGGGCCTGCTAAATCGGACCACCCCTTCCAGCTCAAGATCAGGCGCCTTCCCTCCTTCTCCGACCCGCCCTCCGGCTGCCCTTTCTCCACCAGGCGCACCTGTACCCGCCGCGCCTCAGGGCCATCCACGTTGAGGAAACACAGGGGCGGAAAGAGGACGCACCACCAGTTGCTTCCCGTGCCCCGCCCGATTACCAGACGCAGAGCTTCATATCTGCCGGCTGGGAGGACCACCTCGCCGTACCGGCGGAGAGGAAAGGAGAAGCTTCCCAGCTCCCCCCGCACCGGGTAGTCGTAGCCCGCCGCCTTGACCTCCTCCTGCGCAGCCAAAATCAGGGTAGGCAGCCGCTCGGCCAAAATCCTCCGGGCCTCTTCTCGGGAGGTTACCCCTTGCAGCTCAGCCGCCGCCTCGGCCAGGATGCGATCCCGCACCCGCAACTTCAGAGCCTGGTCAGAGGGCGCATCGCTGTTGGCTACGATGTGCAGGCGGATAAGGTTATCCGGCCGGTAAGCCACCCGGGCTCCCGAGAGGCCTGAAAAGGCCTGGTTAAGCAAGGCTACCAGGGCCAGAAAAGTCGTGAGCAAAAGACCGCTTACAATTATGCGCGTTCTCATTGTCCCTCCACCTTCCCTCGTTCACCTGTGCCCTCATCCGCCCGCCGAGATAAAGCGGCGCATGTGTTTGAGGGCGGTCTTTTCCAAGCGCGAAACCTGGGCCTGAGAGATGCCGATCTCCTCGGCCACCTCCATCTGGGTGCGCCCTTCAAAGAAGCGCATAGTGAGAATGAGCCTCTCCCGCTCGTTCAACTTGGCCAACGCTTCGCGGATCGAGATCCCTTCCAGCCAGTCCCCGTCGTTTTGTCTCTCGTCGCTGATCTGGTCCATGACGAAGATGGGGTCGCCCCCGTCGTGGTAAATGGGCTCAAAGAGGGAGACCGGCTCCTGGATGGCATCCAGGGCGAAGACGATCTCCTCTTGAGGAATGTTCATCTCCGCGGCGATCTCCCCCACCGTCGGCTCCTTGGCGTAGCGGTTCACCAGCCGGTCCCGCACCTGCAGGGCCTTGTACGCGATGTCGCGCAGGGAGCGGCTGACCCGGATGGCGTTGTTATCCCGCAGATAGCGCCTGATCTCGCCGATGATCATGGGCACGGCATAGGTGGAAAACTTGACGTTCTGGCTGAGGTCGAAGTTGTCGATGGCCTTCATCAGGCCGATGCATCCTACCTGAAACAGGTCATCCACGTATTCGCCGCGGTTGTTGAAGCGTTGAATCACACTCAGGACCAGGCGCAGGTTGCCCTGGACCAGCTCCTCCCGGGCGGCGCGGTCCCCCTGACGCATCTTAATAAGCAGCTCCCGCATCCTCACGTTAGAAAGGACCGGGAGCTTGGCGGTATTGACCCCACAGATTTCAACTTTATTCACCTAAGCCCCCTCCCACCCGACACAAACCACTGCTTCCTGGTCGCCTCTGCACTGTTTACACTTTCAGTATGGCCTCATTAACCGGAAGCTATACCTGAGCGGAGGGAGGGTGCAAGAGCTTGTTCACTCCATGCGCTTGATCTCGCGCCGCAGCTTCTTGATGATCCTCTTCTCCAAGCGCGAGATGTAGGACTGCGAGATGCCTAAGAGGTCGGCCACCTCCTTCTGCGTCTTTTCCACCCCGTCGCGTAGCCCGAAGCGGAGCTCCATGATGCGCTGCTCCCGTTCGTTCAGCTTGCGCAGGGCCAGCTCGAGCAGGAAGCGGTCCACGTGCTCCTCCACATCTTTATAGATGATGTCGCTCTCTGTCCCCAGCACATCGGAGAGCAGAAGCTCGTTCCCGTCCCAATCCACGTTGAGCGGCTCATCGAAGGAGACCTCGGAGCGAGTGCGGACGGTCCTCCGCAGGTACATCAGGATTTCGTTTTCGATGCAGCGGGAAGCGTACGTGGCCAGTTTAATCCGTTTGGCCGGATCAAAGGTGTTGACCGCCTTAATCAGGCCTATGGTGCCGATCGAAACCAGGTCTTCGATGTGGATGCCGGTATTCTCGAACTTGCGGGCGATGTAGACCACAAGGCGCAGATTGCGCTCGATGAGGACGCCCTTAACCCCGGCCTCGCCCTTTTGCAGGCGGGCGATGAGCTCAGCCTCTTCCTCTGGAGTGAGGGGGGGCGGGAGCACCTCGCTGCTGCCCACGTAATGAATGGCCACCCGCGGCAGGATCCCTAGCCGGGCCAAGATCCCCAGCGCCGCTATGCGCCACCGCAGGGACAGTTTCTTCCTCCAAACCACCCGTGTCATCGCTCTGCCTCCGCTTTTTTATTGGCGCACCGCTGGCTCCACGAGCCGTTGGCGCAGGCTTTCTACGGCCACCAGAGGCCAACCGCCCATCGCCTCATGGAGGAGCAACGGCGGGAGCAGGGCTTGATAACTGTTGTCGTAGGACAGCGGTTGGCCGTAAAAGGCCACTACCGCATCCGGTAGCTCGATCTTTTCTGTCCGCAGGAACAGGGTCACCTTATCCGGCCGAAAGGCCGGCAGTAGACCTTGCTTTTTGCCCAGGGAAGTGAAGGGAATCAGGCGGAAACGCGCTGCCAGGGGCGAAGCGCTGAGGCTTTCGGTCAGTGCCCCCAGGTCCAGACTGCCGCCAGCCTGGAGCAAGGCCCAGACTTCTTTGGGCAACAGGAGGCGGCCGGCCTCCCCTCCCACCACAATGACAGGAGCGGCCGTCAGGGGGTCGCGCAGCTGGTTTCCCGTGTCCAAAAGGGCGGTCAGCCGAGCAGTCTTGCCCAAAAGTTCAATCTCCAGAGGCAAATAGACGGTGTGGCTCCACACCCAGCGCTGCACTACCCCCCATCCCAGTTCCGCAGCGACCAGAATGGTGACCACGCTAGCCACTGGGCCGGCCCAATTGACCACCACGGGGTCTACTCCGGTGAGGATGAGCAGGTTGCGCAAGGCATAGGCCCCGCCGGTGCTGAGAAAGACGAGCAGGTAGTAGTAGCCCAGCCCGGCGAAAAACCGCCTCCCCTTCTCACCGCGAAAAGCCAAAAAGAAAGAGGTCACCGAAATCCCGATGACCATCCACCACGCGTGCAGGATCCGGTAGCCGGGGATCACGTCAAACGAGGCCAGGTCAGCCAGGATCCCGTAGACCGCTCCCAGCAGCGCTCCGGTCAAAAGGCGCAGGCCCGAGGCGTTCAATCCGGCGATTACCTTAGTCGCCCAAAGGAGGGTGTACATCTGCCAGGTAATCAAGGCAAAAAGGATGAGGTAGATTTTCAGGTCGACGTAGATTTCCACGGCCGCCTCACCTCTCCAGCTGCTCCTCAGCAAAGATGCATTTTACAATATCTACTCCCGCCCCGGCCCTTCTCCTCTCTAAAATCCAGCACCTCACTCCCCGCCTGATTTGTTGCTGTTTATTTTCTCCTCAGGAAAGCCGGAATGTCCAGCTCATCGCTGGCAAAAGGTTTGATCTCAATCTCCTCAAACCGCATCCGCGGGCGCGGCGCACTGTCAAAGCCGGTGGCGATCACCGTCACCCGCACCTCGTCCTTCAAAGACTCATCAATGACGGCCCCAAAGATGATGTTCGCCTCCGCGTCCGCCACGCTGGCAATGATCTCCGCCGCTTCGTTAACCTCAAAGAGCCCCAGATCCGGCCCGCCGGTGATGTTGAGGAGCACGCCCTTGGCACCTTCAATCGAGGCTTCGAGGAGAGGACTGGAGATGGCCTGACGGGCAGCTGTGGAGGCGCGGTCGTCTCCGCTGGCCTTCCCTATGCCCATCAAAGCCGAGCCCGCCCCGTTCATGATCGTGCGGACGTCCGCAAAATCGAGGTTGATCAGGCCAGGTACGGTGATCAAGTCGGAGATGCCCTGCACCCCCTGGCGCAGCACGTCGTCCGCCAGGCGAAAGGCTTCCAGCATGGACGTCCTCTTCTCTATCACCTGGAGCAGCCGATCGTTGGGAATGGTAATCAGGGTGTCCACGTACCGGCGCAGCTCCTCGATCCCCCGCTCCGCCTGCTGCTGCCGGCGGCGCCCCTCAAAGGCAAAAGGTTTGGTCACCACCGCCACCGTCAGCGCCCCCAGCTCCTTGGCCACTTCCGCCACCACCGGAGCGGCTCCCGTGCCGGTGCCGCCGCCCATCCCCGCTGTGATGAAGACCATATCCGCCGACTCCAGGTGCGCTCTGATCTCCTCCCTGCTCTCCTCCGCGGCATGCTGCCCGATCTCCGGGTTAGACCCTGCCCCCAGACCCTTGGTCAGCTTTTCCCCAATCTGAATCTTGAGGGGAGCATTGGAGGTTTGCAGAGCCTGGGCATCGGTATTCATGGCAATGAACTCCACACCCTGTACGCCGGCCTCGATCATGCGATTGACGGCGTTGCTGCCTCCCCCACCTACCCCTACCACTTTGATGACAGCAAAGCGGCTCCTTTCCAGGTCAAACTCCAACATCTCGTCTGCAGCCTC
Source organism: Bacillota bacterium (assembly GCA_029961005.1). Classification (GTDB taxonomy): domain Bacteria; phylum Bacillota; class UBA5301; order JASBVW01; family JASBVW01; genus JASBVW01. The sequence goes on along the minus strand of JASBVW010000015.1, from coordinate 4,900 downwards.
CCTCATCCTCCCATGGCTTTCAGGCGAAAAACTCCTCCAACCAACTCTGGAGGCGGCCCCACAACCCCCTCTTCTTCCGCCCTTCGTGGCTGGAAGAACGCTCCGCAGAAGAGATGGCACCCCTTCCCCATAAGGCCAAGCCCACCGCCGCGGCATACTCAGGCGTGGCCACCGTCTCCACCAGGCCGCCTACTCCAGTGGGTACGCCTATGCGGACCGGCAGGCCCAGGACCTCTGCGGCCACCTGCTCAATCTGGGGCAGGAGCGCCGTTCCCCCTGTCAGGACTGCACAGGTGGGGCGGTAGATGGGATGAAGCGCCTTGTCCGCTTCCCGCCGCACCAGTTCGAAGATCTCTTCCAGGCGCGCCTGGATGATGCGCTCTGCCGTCCACTCCCCGCCCTTGACCCGCAGAGGAGAGCTGGAAGCAGAACCGGCTTTTCGCTCCTCTCGAGCGGCACCCAAGCGTCGCTTGGCCTCCTCGGCTTCAGAAAGAGAGAGGCGCAATCCTATAGCCAAGTCGGAGGTAAGGTGGCCGCCCGCCACCGGGATGACGCCGACATGCCAAAGAAAGCCTTCGTAGAAGACAGCCACCGTCGTAGTGCCGCCTCCGATGTCTACCAGCAAACACCCGGCCTCTTTCTCCTCCGGGGTTAAAACCGCCTCCGCCGCCGCCAGGGGTTGTAAGACCAGTTCAGCCGCTTGTAGTCCGGCGCGATGAATGGCCTTGACCACGTTCTGCAGAGTGGTAGCCGCGCCAGTGACGATCTGCACAAAGACCTCCAGGCGAATGCCGGACATCCCCACCGGATCCTTGATCCCCCGACATCCGTAGAACGAACTCCGCGGCAGAATGTGCATCACTTCGCGATCAGAAGGGATAGAAATGACGCGAGCCGCCTCCAGGACGCGCTGCACGTCTTCGCCATGATTTTGATCGGGCCGGGCCACCGCCACCACCCCGTGGCTGCCCACCAGGGCGGCTTCCACACCGGCGACCCCGGCGTAGACGGAGCTTACCTCCACCCCTGCCATGCGCTCCGCCTTCTCCACCGCCTCCACCACGGCACGGCTTGTCCGCTCCAAATCCACCACTATGCCGCGGCGCACGCCACCCGACGGCGAAACGCCAACCCCTACCACATCTAAACCCTGGCCCGAGCGGTCTTCGGCGATGACGGCGCAAACTTTGGCCGTTCCGATGTCCAATCCGCAAATGGCACGTCGCTCGCGCACCGCAGCGCCTCCCCGCCCACCTCTAATCTTCTGGTATTCAACGCAGGAGCGGCTTTTCCTCTTTTTAGAAGGATTGGCACGGGACAAGGTTATTGAGAAGCCGAATGGCGGCTGCGCAGACGGTCCAGCGCCAGCGTGCGGATGATCCCCAGATTGGTGAAGATGCGGATGCTGAAGGTAACCGTGGCGCCCAGGACCAGGTCCACCCCCAGGCGCACCCCCAGGTAGGTCAAGAGGGTGGCCAAGAGGATATTGATGAAGAAGCCGCTGATAAAGACCAGGTTATCGAATTGGCCGTCCATGGCTGCCCTCAGCCCTCCTACCACCGAATCGAGGGCGGAGAGGATGGCGATGGCCAGGTAACTGGCATACCCCGGAGGTATGCTGACCGGAGCCGAAATTCCGACGACCAAGCCCAAAACCAGGGCCAAAAGCGGCAGCCACACCGCTCATCTCTCCTTTCTAGGGGCGGCGTACGAGAACTGGAGGCCACCCCGATACGCCGGAACCGTCAGTTGGCGGACGCGTTCGATCTTGATCACAATCCCCCAGGCGGAAAGGGCTTCTACCACCCCACCCCGCATCCGCAGGGCGCTCTCCAAAGTCAGAGGGTCTCCGATGGCCTTGATGACGAAAGGGGTGCCGACCCGCACGCGGTTGATCGAAGCCGTAGGCCCGGCGCAGCGCACCTCCGTGCGCGCCACGTAGCGCTGGCCGTTAATGGAAATGGCCTCCGCTCCGGCGGCGAACAACTCGTTGATCACCCGCAACAGGTCTTCATCATGAATCAGGTAGAGCTCCGGGTTCTCTCCCGGCCGCACTTCGCGCACGCTGTCGCTCATGGTTACGATCACGCCGGGGCCGACCAGTTCCGTCATGCCGGCCAACATCCTGCTGCGCTCCAACCGGGAAGAGAGATCCCGCAGGGCGGTCTTCTCCACGGCCAGGCGGGCCAGGCGCCGGCGGAGCGCCTCGGCCTCGCGCTGCAGATCTTTGCGCTCTTGATCTGCTTCCCGATACAGCTCCGCCAGGTACTCCGCGCGCGCCAGGTAGATCCTGTTTTGCACCCTCTGCAGCCGGAACTGCACGGCCATCAGTGCGCCGAGGAGAAAGAAGATGACCGCCAGGGAGATCTGCCAGTCTTTAATCCTCTTCATATCCCCGGCTCCTTCCTGCTCAGGCGGGCGTACTTGAACTCCGTGGGGCCCTGATAGGCGGGCAGGACCAAGCGGTCTTTCCTTTCTATAGTGACTTCAATCCCCCAGGCGAGTAAAGAGTCGATCACGCCGCCCTTTAACCGGAGGGCGCTTTCCAGCGCCACCGGATCGCCGATGGCCCTGATGACAAAAGGCTCTCCCAGGCTGACGTTGTTGACGGAGATCCCGACCCCAGCCCGCCGCACCTCAGTCCAGGCCACGCGGCGCTCGTTGTTGATGGCCAAGGCCTCCGCTCCGGCAGCAAGGAGTTCGTTGATTAAGCTGAGCAAATCCTCGTCCTGGAGGGAGTACAGTTCGGGGTCGCCGCCCGGCGGAACGCGCATCTTGCTGCTGTCCAGGACGATCTCCAGCCCCGGGCCCTCCACTTCGCTCAGCCCAGCCAGAATGTTGGTTCGCTCCAGCTCCAGGTTCAGGGCTGCCTCGGCCTCTTTACCCTGCTCCAACCGGCTCACCTGTTGGCGCAGCAGACTGACCTCCTTGCGGAGAGCCTGCCGCTCAGCGTCCGCCTGCTGGTAAAGGCGGGCATAAAAATCCGGCCGCGGCACCAGATCCCGGCCGCGCCCCGAGAGATTGCGCAGTTGTACCGCCACCAGCAGGCCCAAGACCAATCCGCCTATCGCCAGGGAGACCTGCCAGGAGTGCAACCGCACGCGCCCCACCTCCTACTCCGGCCGGGCCAGTCGCGCTATGGGCGCTGAAGGGTTGCTCAAATCGATCTCCGCCGCGCGCTGGCGGCGCTTGTCGAGGTCAGAGAGCACGGCGCGATAAACCTCCACCTTAAAAGTCAGCTCTTCCGGCCTTCCCCACTCCACCCGCGCTCCATCCCGCCTCTGGAAACGCAGTCCCCCGCCGGCCAAGACCTCCAGCAGCTCCACCTCGGCGCGTTCTTGCGGCGTAAGCAGCGCCAGAAGCCCCAAAGCTTGCCTGGCCTCTTCTCGAGTGAGCCTTTTGCCCGGCTCCACCGGTTCCGGCGGCACCCCTCGCAGGACGGGCAGGCGCGGCCACTCCTCCACAGTCGTCGCCTCCATAATTATACCATCCCCCGCGGTCAGAAATACCGCTTTGCCCATCTCCAGCAAGGCCACTGGTTCCCGCTCCCGGATCACGATGGTCAGGTCGCGCGGCCACCTCCGCGTGACTACCGCGGATTGGATCCACGGGCTGCGCTCCAGGCGCCGGGCTACGGAGCGCGGCGAGATTAGGAGGAGGTTGGTAGGGGAGCGCAGGCCGGCCATCCCCAGGACCTCCTGCCGAGAGAGGGTTCTATTGCCGAGCACCGTGGGATGGACGAGCAAGAAGTAAGAGGACGAAGCCAACGCGTACAAGCCCACGGCCAAAGAGAGAAGGGCCAGGGCCAGGTAAAGTCCTTTCCCCGCTCGCCGAACCGGCGGCAGGGCACCGGTGTGTTTAGGCTTCACGCGCACCCCTCCCCTTCCCCAGGTGGAAAATCCCCCACCAGTTTGAGCTCCAGCGCCAGCTCCACGCCGAAGCGTTCCCGCACCCGCCGGCTCACTTCCTGAATGAGCGCCCAGACGTCGGAGGCCCTGGCCTGCCCCAAATTGACGATAAAGTTGGCATGGTGGGGAGAGACCTGGGCGTCTCCGCGGCGCATCCCCTTGCAGCCCGCGGCCTCGATCAGCCGGCCGGCGGCGTCGCCCGGCGGGTTGCGAAAGACGCTGCCCGCGCTAGGCAGGCCCAAGGGCTGCTTCTCCCTCCGCCGGCGCAACAGCTCCTCCATCCGCTCCCGCACGGCCTCCCTCCTCTGGGCGGGCCGCAGCTCCAGGTAAGCGGCCGTGACCACCTTATCCGCCCCCTGCAGGGCGGTGGTGCGATAGCCAAAATTCAACCTCTCCGCCGGCCACTCCTCCTCCCGACCGGAAGTGAGGTCCAGCACCGCCACGGACTTAACCACGTCGGCCATCTGCCCGCCAAAAGCTCCGGCGTTCATGGCCACCGCCCCGCCCACCGAACCGGGGATCCCGGCCGCCCACTCCAGCCCGGAGAGGCCCCACTCCGATGCCACCCGGGCCAAGCGCGGGAGAGGGAGGGCTCCCCCCGCCCGCACCGCCGACCGGCGCCGCTCCAGAGTGCGAAAAGCCTGCCCCAGCTTCAAGACGGGCTCTTCCACTCCCGCGTCGGAGATCAGCACGTTAGTCCCCGCGCCCAGGACGAACCAGCCGGCGGCCCCCCTTTCCTGCCCAAGCCGGCTGAAGAGGCGCAGGTCGTCCCGCCCCTCCGCCACCAGGAAAAGGCGGGCCGGACCGCCGATGCGAAAAGAGGTATGTTTCCAGAGGGGTTCGCCTCGCCGAAGTTCCCCTCGCCAGCCGAGGCTCTGCAGGCGCTGCAGAAACAGGTCCTCTTCGCCCGGGCCCTGCTCAGACTCTCTTTGATCCGCCCTCGGCTCTGCCACCCCTTCTCCTCCTCTCCGCTACCAGACGCACGATCTCCT
>JASBVW010000014.1 GCA_029961005.1 Bacillota bacterium | reverse complement strand
CCCGCAAGAGGGCAATATCCTGCACGATCACCTGGCGCGTCACCCCAAACCTCTGGGCCAGCTCTCCCCCGGTCACCGGGCTCCCCCGGCGCAGGAGCAGGGCCAGGATCTCCTGTCGGCGCTTGGCGGCTTCCACCGGTGTCTCTCCTCTCCGGCCCTTCTTCCGGCCTCTTTTCCGCCCGTATTTTTATTTCTCCCGGCAGCCCGCCATCCCTGCCCGGCTCGCCCGGCCCATTCATCCTCCGGGTCCCTGCCCTACCTTCGAGCCAGCGCGGCCTGCCTCGTTCGCTGGCTGCCACCAGCCTCACCCAACCCCCGCCTCGAAAAAATTTTCGCCCCCGCACAACAAAAAAAGAGGAAAAGCCAGCCGCGGCCCGAAGTGTATAGACACCTGTCAAGATACCATACCTTCAAGCAGACAAGAAATAAAACCTTAAGGAGGTTCTTGCGATGCGTGCGCGCGAAATAGTCCTGGGTGCCCTCTTGACCGCCCTGGCCCTTCTCATCCCCCTGGCCTTCCGCGGCTGGCTGCAGGTGACCATCCCACCCTTCTCCGCCACCCTGGGCTCCCACGTGCCCTCGTTTTTCGCCATCTTCATCAGCCCCTGGGTGGCCGGCATGGTGGGTCTGGCCTCCAGCCTGGGCTTTCTCTTCACCCTGGGGCCGGTGGTGGCCGCCCGCGCCTTTATCCACGTCATCTTCGGGATCACCGGCGCCCTGCTCTACCGGGGCGGGCTGAAACCCTGGCTGGTCCTTCTGGCCATCCTGCCCATCCACGCCCTGGGCGAGGCCCTGGTGGTGCTGCCCTTCGGCTTCGATCTGGCTAAAGCCGGGCTCCTGGTGGGGGTGGGGACCGCCCTGCACCATGCCGTGGACGGCCTGATCGCCCTCTCCCTGCTGGGCTTTTTGCGGGCCTTCCGGACCTCGCCGGAGCAGTGAGGGCCGTCACGGGCAGAGGTGCACCAGTTCACACAAAAAAAGCACCCGCCGCACTCCTTCCAGTGCAGCGGGCCCCCTTTATGGCTTTCTCTCTTTCAGGGCGCCTGGAGGTTAAAGAGCGCCAGGCGCCCATCCCTTTCTCAAAAAAATTGGTGGAGGCGCCGGGACTTGAACCCGGGTCCGAAGAGGTGTTGCCAGAAGCTTCTCCGAGCGCAGCCTGTCTATTGCCCTCGCCACCCCGGCGCCGGCAGGCAGGCTCCGGAGCGGCCAGCCCGCACGTTCTCGCCGCACTCCCCCGGGCCGCTGGAGTGCGGACCAGCCTGCTTTTTCACGCCCGTTCTGCGGGGGCAGGCGCCCCGCAGGCGGACGGCTGCGTTACTTACGCAGCGAGAGCGTATTCGTTGTCGGCGTTTGTCTTTCGCCTGCCACCGTTTTAACGAGTGGGCGGCCAACTCGGCTCGCTACCTCTGACCCCGTCCTCCCCGTCGAAACCTGTCGCCCCCCAAATTTTCAGCTCCGCCGCTAATAACCCTGCCTTTCCTCACTCTTCAGGGCTCGCTCCACCTCGCGCCGCGCCTCCCGCTCCGCCTCGGCGTGGCGCTTATCGTAGAGCTTCTTCCCTTTAGCCAGGGCCAGCTCCACCTTGGCCAGCCCGCGCTTGAAGTACACGCGCAGGGGAACCAGCGTCAGCCCCTTCTCCTGCGTCTTGCCAACCAGGCGGGCGATCTCGCTTTTATGAAGCAGCAGCTTGCGGGTGCGCAGCGGGTCGTGGTTTTCCCTGTTCCCGTACTCGTAAGGGCTGATGTGCATCTGGTAGACGAAGACCTCGCCCCCCTCGATCCGGGCGAAGCTGTCCTTGAGGTTGACCTTCCCGGCGCGGATGGACTTGACCTCCGTCCCGCGCAGGGCGATCCCGGCCTCATAGGTCTCCAGGATGTGGTAGTCGTGGCGGGCTTTGCGGTTTTCGGCCGCCACCCGCTCCCCGCTCTCCTTCTTCACCGCTGCCCCCTCCGCCGCTCCTCCCCGCCGCTACTCTCACTCTTAATTATATCACACCGCCGCCCGTTTGCACCCCGGCCCCTACAGCCCCAGCTCCCCGGCGATGGCCTGCATGGCCTCCAGCCCCAGGTCGATGAAGCGCCGCAGCGAAAGGCCCAGCTCTGCACAGCGGGCAATCTGCTCCCGGTTGGCTCCCCGGGCGAAGGATCTTTCCCCAAAGCGCTTCTCCACAAACTCGCCGTCAATGGCGCTCAGGCGCTTGGCCGGGTGGATCAGGGCCGCGGCCACGATCAGGCCGGTTAAAGGGTCCACGGCGTGCAGGGCCTTGTCCAGGCGGCTGACCCGCGGCAGGCCGTGGTACTCGTTGTGCACTTTCACCGCGTAGACAACCTCTTCCGGCAACCCCAGCTCCGCCAGGATCCGCGCCCCTTCCAGGCTGTGGCGGTCCGGCCGGTCAGCCGTCTCGTCGTAGTCAATGTCGTGCAGGAGCCCCGCCAGGCCCCACCGCTCCTCGTCTTCTCCCCACTCTCGGGCCAGCCTCCGCATCACCGCTTCGGTGGCCAGCATGTGCTTGAAGAGGTTCTTGCTCTTGACCCGCTCTTGTACCAGCTTTACTGCTTCCTCGCGCGTCATGTCCTCGCCCCGCTTACAAGTTGTGGACCGCCGATCTACTCACCGCAAAAGCAGCGCCAGGGCCAGCGAAGAGAGCATAAAGAGCACCGCCAGCACGGTGGTAGCCCGGTCGAGAAAAGCTTCCCAGCCTTTATGGGCGGTGAAGAAGAGCTGCGCCCCTCCGCCGATGGATCCCAGGCCTTCTCCCTTGCTGGGCTGCAAAAGCACAGCCACGACGAGCGCCACCGAAATAACCAACTGGAGAATAAAAAGGGCCGTCTCCACCCCTGTCACCTCCTTCGCTGCGCCGGCCGCGCGGCCGGCCCTCCAGCTGTCGCTGGACTTGCCGCACAGCATTACTTACTATAGCACAGATCTCGCCCGCAGACAACCCGGCGGCCCGGCCTCGCTCAGGAGGCCGGGCCGCGCAGCGCTTACCTGCTTACAGTCTCTTCTCCGCCTGGCGCCCCGGGGGGCGCCTTAACCTTAGTTATTGACGTGGCAGGCCACGCAGAGCTCCCCGTTCTCGGCCGGCAGGCGCAGGTACTTGTCGTACGCCGTCTTGTGCGGGTTGTGGCAGGAAGCGCAGGTGATGCGCCCCTTGCTGTCCAGCGGAAACTCCTTGGGGACCTTGACCCGCTCGCTGGGCACCACGTCGATGGGGTGCGTGCTGCCGTCCTTCTCAAAGAAGGTAGCCCCCAAAGAGGTCAGGGTGCCATCGTGGCAGCTGTAGCACAGGGCTGAACCCATCGAGAGCTGGGTCCCCTTGGTCGTGGTGCTGGGCGGCGCATAGGGCCACAAGCGCTCACCTGCCGCGCCGTGCGGCACATGACAGACCGAACACCCCGCTGGGTGCCCTTCTGGCCCCTTGCCTTTAGCTCCGGACGGGGCCGCACCACTTGGGCTCGGCGCTGGCGTCGGCGTCGGCGCCGGCGCCGGCGCCGCCTTCTGGGCGGCCGCCGCCAGGACACCGCCCGCGCTCAGGAGCAGCACCAGCAGGATGGCCATTCCCCCCAGTGCAAGCCTCTTCATCTCTTCTCCCCCCTCACTTTAACCTCCTCAATAAATCTATTGCGCTTCAAAGACCGCGATGCGATCGTTGCCTTGATCCGCCACGTAGACGCGGCCTTTTGCGTCCACCCAGATGCCCAGGGGCTGGGCGAAGAGCGGTATCTCGCTGTCCCCTCCCACCTTCCCCACGTAGTTGCCGTCGGTATCCAGGATCTGCACCAGGCTCAAAAGGCTGTCGGTCACGTACAGGTTGTCCTTCTGGTCAAAGGCCACGTTTTTGGGGCGGGAGAAGGTGCCCTCCGTGTCCCCCGCCTCGCCGAAGTTGTACTCAAATTTCCCGTCCTTATTATATACTTCGATACGAAAGTTCAGAGAGTTAACTACATAAATGTAGCCTGCTCGATCGATCGCTATGCCCAGCGGATAAAGCAGCTGGCCGTCGTCTTGGCCCTTCTCCCCAAAGTCGAACTTGTGCTTCCCGCTTAGATCAAAGGCGCTTACCCGGTGGTTCTCGATGTCCACCACGTAGAGCAGCCCGTTGCCTATCGCCATGGGACCGGGACGCAGGAACTGTCCGGGGCCGGAGCCCTTCTCCCCAAAGGACAAGAGCAGCTCCCCTTCCGGCGAAAAGACCTCCACCCGGGCGTTGCCGGTATCGGACACGTAGATGCGCCCTTCCGCATCCACCGCCAAGCCGAGCGGGTCGTTGAAACTACCCTCTTTGCGCCCCTTCTTGCCAAATTCCTTGACAAATTTACCCTGCCCATCGTAGATCACTACCTTCTCGGCTGCCTCCAGGACGATGATGCGCCCCTTGTTGTCCACCACCACAGCCCTGGGGCGCCGCAGCGGCGTATCGCCCTCTTTGTTCTTGATCTCCAGCACCAGCTTCCAGGAGGTCAACCCGGAGGCGAAAACAGACTGGCCCGCCGCCAGCAAGGCCGCACACCAAAGAGCCAGCAACAGCGCCAGGCGTCCCTTCTTCGCGAACCCCCATTTGCCATGCACAGTTGGTCTCCTCCTCCTCTCTTGGTTTATTCGCTACCCAGATGTAATTTCCTGTTAAAACTTGTGAAAACGCTAGCCATCCTGACAGACTTCCCGCCGCTCGGCCTCTTCCGGCTGGCCGATCACCCTGAGAAAGGCCGCCACCACCCGGGGGTCGAACTGGGAACCGGCACACCGCCGCAGCTCCCCTACCGCCTCCATAAAGGTTTTGGCCCTGCTGTAGGGGCGGTCGGACAGCATGGCGTCAAAGGCGTCGGCCGCCGCCAGGATGCGCGCCTCCAGGGGAATCTCCTCCCCGCGCAGGCGAGAAGGGTAGCCGCTCCCGTCGTACCGTTCATGATGGTACTTAATGGCGGGCACCAGGGCGGCCAGGCTCTCGAGCGGAGAGATGATGTTCACCGCGTAGAGCGGGTGCAGGTAGATGACCTTGCGCTCTTCGCTGGTCAAGGGGAGCCGCTTGTTGAGAATCTCCCGCCCGATCTCGATCTTGCCCAAGTCATGGAGGAAGCCGGCGTACCTGATCAGCGTAACCTCTCCCTCCGAGAGCCCCATCTCCCGGGCAATAGCCGCCGCGTAGCGGGCTACCCGCTCGCAGTGGCCGTAGGTATACTGGTCGCGGGCATTGATGACCATGATCAGCGCCCGGATAGAGCTCAGGATGCTCTCCCAGCCTTCTTTTCGGGGGGGTTCCGGTAAGGAAAACCTCCTCGCCCCCTCTTCCCGGACGGCGGCCGCCTCCCGCCAGGCTGCTCCAGTGGACGAAGCAGACGAAGCGAACAGCACCGGCACAATCATCAAGAGCAGTGCGTGCGCCCAGAAGAGGGGCTCCCGGGCAAAGTCCAGGGTGCGATAATAACTAAAAAGGGCGGCCGCATAACCAAGCAGGGCCGCCGTTACGCGCAAAGGCAATCCACGGCTCTTCCAGGGCACGTGCGGAGAGAGAAGCAAAAGAGGGTACACGACCAAGAGCGGTACTCCCAGGAAACCCCACAGCGTTGTGGCTAAGACGAGCAGCCCCAATGCCCACCCTTGCGGCCAGCCACTGAGCTCCACCTTAAAAGCTCCTCTCTACTACATAGCTAGCTAGATTGGCCAACGCTTCCCGGGCTGGTGAGGGCGGAAGCTCGTCCAAGGCCCTCCGGGCCTTGTCGGCATACTGCCAGGCTACGCGTTCCGCGTACTCCAGCGCCCCCTCCCTCTTCAGGATCTCCACGATCTTGGCTATGTTCTCGTGGTCGAGCCTGCGGGCCGCGACCGCCTCCCTGATAAAAACGCCCCCTTCGCCATTCTGCCGCAAGGAGTAGATTACCGGAAGGGTGAGGTTGCCCACCCGCAGGTCGTTAGCCGCCGGCTTGCCCAACGTCTTTTCGTCGGAGACGAAGTCCAGGATGTCATCCACCACCTGGAAAGACAAGCCCAAAAACAGCCCGTACTCGGCCAACGCGGCCACCTGGCGTTCCGGAGCCTGGGCCACCAAAGCCCCCATCTTGCAGCAGGTCGAGAGGAAGAGGGCGGTCTTGCGGCGGATGCGCTCGATATACTCCTCTTCCTTCAGGTTGACGTCGTAGGTCTGGAAGATCTGCATGATCTCCCCTTCGCCCATGTCGGCAATCATGCCCGACATGGCGCGCAAGAGCCGCAGATCCCCCAACGCCACCAGGAGATCGATGGCCCGGGCGAAGATGTGATCCCCCGCCAAAATGGCGATCTTGTTACCCCAGAGGCTGTGCGCCGCCGGTTGTCCGCGCCGGAGCGGGCTCTCATCCACTACGTCGTCGTGCATCAGAGTTGCGGTGTGCACCAGTTCAGCACACACCGCCACTGGCACGGCCGGTTCTACCTCCTCTTGAAAGCACTGGGCGGAGAGAAGGACCAAAAGGGGCCGCAGCCGCTTCCCTCCTCCCTTGGGGAGAGAGAAGAGCACCCTCGCCATCCTTTCGTCGCGCGAGGTGAGGACCCGCCACATCTCCTCCTCTACTCGGGCCAAAGGTTCTGCCCACTGACGGGCGATTTCGCTTAACACAGCATCGGCAGGGTGCATTCCATCCAACCATCCGCACGTAAAAATAAGTTCGGTTCCTGGCTGTAAATATTTTGTTGTTATACTTTCGTAGAAAAGGGCGCTTTCCCTTCTCCTGGGCGAGAACTTTTTCTGACTTACCCGCCCTCCTGAAACGCCAGGGCAGCCGCCCCGATGACACCCGCCTCTCCCCCCAGGGCGGCCAGAGTCACCTCTACCTCCCGGGCCGGGCCGGCCAAGGCCCTGAGCCGGACCAGTTCTCGCGCCCGCGCTAAAAGGGGCTCTCCTACCTGCGCCACCCCTCCTCCGAGGGCTATGCGCTCCGGATCGAAAAGGTTCGCCAGGTTAGCCAGACCCACGCCGACAAAGAACCAGGTTTCAGCAAGAATCCGCTGGGCCAGCCGATCCCCGCGTTGCGCCGCCCGGGCCACCTGGGCCGCTGTAACCAGCTCCCCCCGCCGCTGGAGCTCCCCCAAGGCGCTCTCTTCTCCTAGGGCAAGGGCCTCCCTGGCCCGCCTGGCAATGGCCGTCCCCGAAGCCAGGGCTTCCCAGCACCCGTCACTGCCGCAGCTGCAGCGGGGGCCGCCGGCCAGGATGGTCATGTGGCCTACTTCGCCCGCTGCCCCCCCGGCCCCTCGGTAAAGGCGCCCCTCCACGATGATTCCGCCCCCGATGCCGGTGCTGATCGTCACGTAGATAAAGTTCCGGGTGCCGCGGCCGGCTCCAAAGCGGTACTCCCCCCAAGCGGCCGCGTTGGCGTCGTTCTCCAGCACCACCGCCGCTCCCCCCAGCTTGCGGCTCAAGGCTTCCCGCAGGGGGACGTCCTTCCAACCCAGATTGGGGGAGAAGATGACCCGCCCCGCGGCCCGGTCTAAGGAGCCAGGGGCGCCGATCCCCACCCCAGCCACCTCTTCCCTCCGCACACCGCCGGCGGAGAGGACGCGCTCCACGCCCTCCGCCATGCGCTCCAAGACGGCGGCCACCCCTTCCTCGGCCCTGGTGGGAACGACCAGGGAATGCAGCACCCGCCCTTCTTCCGAGACCAGGGCAGTGGCAAGCTTGGTCCCGCCCAGGTCCACCCCTACCGCGTACCGCCCGCCCCGGGTTACCTCCGCACGCGCCATGGCTACCTCCCGGCCAGCCGGGCCTTCAGGTAATCTATGACCCGCACCGGGGTGGGGTCGACGCCATTTAAGATGGCCAGGTGGTAAGAGGTCCAGTCGCCGAAGTAAAGGAGGGCGAAGAGGCGCGCCAGGTCAGACTCGCCCCGGCTCCAGACCTCTGTAATCCCGTGCACCCTCGGCCCTGCGATCTCAGCCGTGACCTCAAAGCGCCGGCGGATGGGCTCGGAGTCCAGCCGGTCGCGGAGGAAGACGAGATGCACCTGGCGGGCCAGGTCGGGGGGGAACTCCCAACCCACCGTCTCGTTGTGGTTCAGCTCCGGCAGGGCGTGCCAATAGGCCAGGTGCTTGGCGTTTTCATTGAGCTGGGTCTTCCAGCGGTAAGCCACCACGGCCCGCCAGCCCTCGCCGCCGTAGACCACCGGCAGGCGGCCGTGGAGGGAGAGAGCCAGTTGCTTGGCCGGGTTTTGCTCCAGCGGCGCCTCGGCTCCCACCTCCTCCCTCAAGGCCAGGAGGACTTGCTGCGCTTCCTTCAGCTCCTCTCGGCGCGGGGCGACCAGGCCCAGGCGCTCCAAAACCAAAAGAATGGGGACGAGGGAAAAGCCCACCGCCGCCCGGGGGGAAATGCCGCCCGGGATCTTGATCCAGGGATCGCCCGCCTCCTGCGCCAGAAGCTCCAGCTCCCCGCCGGTGGAGATGGCCACCACCCGCGCGCCCCGCCTCTTGGCCTCGCGGTAGGCCGCCAAAGTCTCGGCCGTGTTGCCAGAGTAGCTGGACGCGATCACCAGCACTCTCCGGTCCACCCAGGCCGGCAGCTCGTATTCCCGGTTGATGTAAAAGGGGATGGTCAGCTTGGGGGCCACCAGCCCGCGCACCAGATCGCCCCCGATGGCCGAGCCGCCCATCCCCGCCACCACCACCGCTGCGATCTCGCGCCAAGAGGGAAGTTCTGCTGCGTCGGCCAGGCGCGCCGCCTCTTCCAACTGGTCAGCCAGCCCGGCCAAAACAGACTCCGTCCCCTGCGGATCCAGCCTGCGGCGGGCCGATGGATCATCTAAAATGTGCAAGACCGATCCCCCTTTCGTGGTCATTCGCTCTCATTTTATCTCTCAGGACCACTTTTTTTGCTTTTTTCGCTGCCTCCCACCCAATCCCCTTTTAATAAAGAAACCCCCGGGCAAAAGCCCGGGGGTGGGGCGGTTCTGCTGCCACTCTCCGGAGCGGCAAGCTTAGAACTCCACCTTGAGTCCGGCCGTAGCCTGGGTACCGTCGGTCTTGCTGTGGCTGACGCCCAGCTCGATGCCGTTGGGAGCCAGGTACTTGGCGCCGGTCTCGTAGTCGGTGACCTCGCCGCGGACAACGTCCACCTTGCCGTTCAGGGTCAGGCCCTGAAGCTGCGGGATGGCGTTGATCTTGGCCTCGGCGCTCAACTCGTGGGTGACGTCTTCGCCCTGGCTGCGGTCGATGCTGGCCTGGTACTTGCCGGTCACGTCAGCACCCGGCAGGGCGAAGCCCTTCTCGGCCGTAAAGCTGGCCGTGGAGAGCTGCTGGTCGCGGAGCTTGGTCTCGGCGGCCAGCTTGATGCCGGAGAGCTGGGTGTCGGCAGCCAGATTGATCTCCCGCTGCGGGTCGTCGTAGTCGGCCTTCAGGTGGACACCGGCTTGGGTGGTCTCCACGCCCAGGTTGTACCCGGTGCCGCGGCGCACCGCCGCCAGGTTGTCGTTCGTCCACTCGTCGGCCTCCACCGCGCCGCTCTTGTCGCTATCCGCCCGCGAGGCGTACAGCGGTAGGAAGGCGTCGTCCACCACGCGGTAGCCGGCGGTGAGGGTGACGTTGGGCATGACCTCCGCCGTGGCGTTGACCTTGTAGGCTTTCGCCTCGGTGCGGTCCACGGCGTAGAAGCCGTCCAGGGTCAGCTTTTCCGCGGGCATGGCCTTGGCCGTCACGGCGTACTCAGGCCTTTCCGCCGACTCGGAGCGGACCACGTTGAGGCCCAGCTCTACGGGGTTGACGGCCGCCTTCACCCGCAGACCGGCCACCCGGTCGGTGTTGGGGATCTTCACCTGCGGGTACTTGTTCTCATCGTCTGCGTTCAAGATCCGGGCCAGGCCGCCCTCCCAGGCGTAGAAGGCATCCACGCCCACGGGCCCCACCTTGAAGCCCTCAATCTGGACGCCTTTGCGGTTGCCCAGGTCGCCCACGATGGGCCCCTGGTTGACGGTCATGTCGCCGAGGGTGGTCTTGACCTCAGGACCGCCGTTCCAGAAGGAGCCCTGGGTCTCCAGGTAGGCCTTGCGGAGGGAGAGCGTCCACGGGAAGAGCGGAACGTTGGTGACAGGGTCCTTCCCCGTGACGTCCTTGAACGGCACGCCCACGTCACCGCCCTCGGTGAGGGTGGCAGGATCCTGCTTGATCTCCCACGGCGCCAGCTCCAACCCGATCTTGGTCTTTTCCCCGGCAGAGAGCCCCAGCTTCAGATTGAACATGTTCTCGCTCTCGAGCGGCTTTTGGTTAGGCTCGTCCAGGCGGGCCTTGAGCTTCGTCTCCAGCGAGCCGCTCAGCTGAATGCTGGGAGCAGCCACGGCGGGGAACGCCAGAGTGAGGACCAGTGCTGCAGCTACGAGTAGAGCTATCTTCTTCATCTGGTTATCCCCCTTGGTTTTTGTGGTGTCGTCTTTGCTGCGTCGCTTGTTGCCGCTTCCGGGGGAAGAAGGCCGGTGAGCCTCCTCGTTACCTCTGCCGCCTCTTTCCCCGGTGGAGTGCGTCGTCTGCTGCGGTCTATTATCATCCTCCCTCTCCGGTCCGGTCACCCAGCAGATTCACCTCCTTTCCCACCGCCGGGGGGAAGACGATAACCCAGTTGCTGCTGGCCCGAGGGGAAAGCCAGGTAGGCGCACTCGCCAGACTGGCGAGTGCAGATTAAGCTGAGAGACTTATGTAAGTTTGTCGGTGTAACTATTCTCGCCTCCCCCTGCTTTTCCTGCTGCCGCACCGGCGGGAAATTATTCCTCCTCCTGGGAAGTTTCACCGTGCAGCCTTGACCGCACCCGGGGAGAAGCGTAGAATAGAAAATATGGCGGCCGCTACCGGCCGCCTTCGCCCAGCTCACGAGAAAAGAAGGTCAAAAAGTGGGAAACGTGTTTTTGCTGGGGCTCACCAGCCTTTTAACTGACATCAGCACTGAGATGGTCTATCCTCTCTTGCCGCTCTTCCTCACCGCCACTTTGGGAGCCAGCCCCGCCGTGGTGGGCCTGATCGAGGGCATTGCGGAAAGCCTGGCCAGCCTGCTCAAGGTCTTCTCCGGCTACCTCTCCGACCTCTGGCGGCGGCGCAAGCCCATGGCCATCGCCGGCTACGCTTCCAGCACCGCCGGCAAGCTCCTGCTCTACCTGGCCACCTCCTGGTGGTGGGTCCTGGCGGGGCGCGCCATTGACCGCTTTGGCAAAGGCATCCGCACCGCCCCCCGCGACGCCCTGATCGCCGACTCTTCCCCGGCCGCAAAGCGGGGCCGGTACTTCGGCCTGCACCGCATGCTGGACACCTTGGGGGCCGCCGGCGGAGTCCTGGCGGCCTACTTCCTGCTCTCCGCCCAGCCGGGCTCGTACCGCCGGATCTTTCTCCTCTCCCTGCTCCCGGCCTTCCTGGGGGTGCTCATCCTCTTCTTCGTGCGGGAAAAAGCACCGACAAAGGAGCCCTCACAGGCGGAGGCTGCGGAGCAGAAAGCCGCCGGGCCCCAAGCCGGCCCGTCAGTGCTCCGCCTGCGCTGGTCCGAACTCAACCCCCGGCTGCGGGCCTTTTTGCTCTTCACCTTTCTCTTTACCCTGGGCAACTCGTCTAACCAGTTCCTGCTCCTGCGGGCGCGCCACCTCGGCTTCGCCCCGGCGGCGGTCCTGCTGGCCTATCTCCTTTACAACCTGGTCTACGCCCTGGTCTCCTATCCCGCCGGCCGGCTCTCCGACCGCGTGGGGCGCAAGCACCTCCTGGTGGCGGGCTACGCCACCTACGGCCTGGTCTACCTGGGCTTCGCCTTGAGCAGCCAATCCTGGCAAGTCTGGGCCCTCTTTGCCCTCTACGGCCTCTACATCGGGCTCACTGAAGGGGTGGAAAAGGCCTTGGTGGCCGACGTGGCCCCTGCGGAGCTGCGCGCCACCCTCATCGGCCTCCACGCCACCCTGGTGGGGCTGGGCCTCTTTCCGGCTTCCCTTTTGGCCGGGCTCCT
>JASBVW010000322.1 GCA_029961005.1 Bacillota bacterium | reverse complement strand
CAGATAATCCTCTTCCAGCCGGCCCGCCTGTACCTGCAAGATCCCGGCCACATCATATAAGTCCTGCGGCCCTCCGGCACTCAACTTCAAGATGATCAGATCCTCCGGCGCTGCCACAGCTAAAGAGATTCCCTGAAACTCCTCTCGCCTGGCCCTGGCCAGAGCTTCCAACTCGTACTGTCGCCGGGCCACCAGGAGTTCAATGGCCACCCCCTGGATGGCCAGTCGCATGACGTCACCCACCAAGCAGTACGGCACCTGCAACTCATCAAAGAACCGGGCCATGAGGAGGAGCGCCTGGCGCATCCTTGCTCACCTCCTTTAGCGCCCGGCCCAATTCGTAGAGCTGAATGGCACGCAACAACTTTTCTTCCGCAGTCTGGGCGCGCAGCTCCTGCAATCGCTGCGCTCGCAGGCGCGCAGCCACCCGAGAATAGCGCCGCTGCTGCTGAAAGATCAGACCCTCATCCATAACCCCCAACCCCCTGCCGCGGGCACTCCTCGCCCCTCCGGCCCTCGCCCCGCCCCAAGTATAATCTACGTCAAGCATATCATAACACACCCGAGGCGGGTAGGAAGCGCACTCCTCCCCGGCTCCATTACTCCTCCGGATCGGGAGCGCGGAAAGGACTCTCCCCCTCCTCGCCCGGACTGGGCGTGCTCTGGAGCGGGCCGCCCGCCGACCCCTCCCGGCCTGGCCCTGCCGAATTGGTCACCTCTCCGGACTGGGCTACGGAGAGGAGCCAGCCGACCAGGGTGGCCACCATCACCGCCGTGATGATGTACCCCAGGACGATCTCGAGGATAGTCAGAGCCTGGGTATACCAGGACGTGGGGTGAATGTCGCCGTACCCCACCGTGGCCAGGGTCACCGCCGAATAGTAGAACGCATTCCAGCCTTTCAAGGCCTGATTAAAGGCCTGGGGGTAGCGCAGGGAGATGCTGACGTAAATGGCCGCAAAACCCAAAACCAGTCCTCCAATGGAAAAGAGCACCAGGAGGAGGACCTCCACCGCCCCGGAGAGGGAAGGGACGAGGTGCAGCCGGCGCAAGGGCGCAAAAGGCCTTCTAAACCCTGCCTCCCCGTGGCACCCGGCCCCGTTGACGATCTCCAGAAAGGCGGAAGTGATCAAACCCAAAGCCGAAAGAACCGCCAGCGCACCCAAAGCCAGCGTCACCCAACCTTGCGGCCAGGCTATGGCCAAGACGGCGCCCGCATTGAAGGCCACGGTGGCGCTGGCCATGAACTCCCGGAGCAGAGTCAGGCGGCGGGCCGATGGAGCGAGAGGAGGTAGCTGTTGTACTTTACTCATAACAAACACCCCCGGGCACCCCGCTGCCAAGCAGCAGCTCCACCCGCTATGTATTTCGGCAGACAAATATTTCCTTCCTTGCGCTGACAGGCCTGGAAACCTATAGTGAAAATTCAGTATTGATCGAGGCACAGCAGGCCACAGCCAGAAAAAAGCCGACGCCACGGGGGCAGAGATTGGCCGCAAGGGAATGCTCGTGGCAGGAAGGTCTTGCAGACAGAGTCTTTTATTCCAGCCGGAGCAGATGACGATACAGGGTATCGCGCTGTACCGGGATGAACCCGGCGTCTTTGATACACCGAACAATCTCTTCCAATGGCACCCGATAGGCCGCACCAGCGGCCCGTACCACGTTCTCCTCCATCATGGTACCTCCAAAATCGTTGGCCCCAAACCTCAAGGCTACCT
>JASBVW010000321.1 GCA_029961005.1 Bacillota bacterium | reverse complement strand
AACCGCGAAAAGTACTTGACCACGGTGCGCCTCGACCTGCACGAGTCCATCGCCCTCTTCTTTGCCGCCCGCCTTTTGAGCCGCCACAGCGACGAGAAGAACCTCCACGTCGTCTCCGCCCTGGATAAACTGGCCACCGCCCTGCCCGATCGCACCATCGCCAGGCACATCGCCGGGACCGCTGAGGCGGTGCGCCAAAAGGGCGAGCATAACCCCGCCTTTCTCCAGCATCTGGACCTCTTAACCCGCGCCTGGGCGGACCGCAAAAAGGTGGAAATCGCTTACTGCTCCGCTGCCGGCAAGGAAAGCCAGCGCGTGATTTGCCCCTATTTCCTGGACGTCTCCGCCATCGGCTACTCTACCTATGTCATGGGGCTGGACTCCTTGAGCGGCCAGATCCGCATCTTCAAAGTGGAGCGCATCAAGAGAGCGCGGCTGCTGGAGGAACAGTACGAGATCCCGCCCGACTTCGACCCGCATCAGCAGCTGGCCGCCGGTTGGGGCATCATGTGGGGGGAGGAGACGGTGGAGGTCCGCCTGCGCTTCTCCCCGGCCGCGGCGCGGCGGGTGAAGGAGTCGGTCTGGCACCACAGCCAGAGGATCGAAGACGCCCCCGACGGGGGGTGCCTCTTCTCCGTCTGCATCGCCAATACTATGGAGATCAAGCCCTGGATCCGCAGCTGGGGCGCGGACGTGGAGGTTCTCTCACCGCCCGAGCTGCGCGCGGAGCTGGCGGAGGAAGTCCGCGCCATGGCGCGGGTGTACGGGGTCACTCCGTCCGCCGGGGCAGCGACCTAAGAAAACCTAAAAGAGCGCTGGATTACTGCCAAGAGAGCTAATTTACTGCAGTTCCCCCTTGGATTTCTCCGCTTCGCGGAGGAACTTCACCACCAGGCCCCGGGTGTCGGCGGCCGTGGCGGCCAGCCTCTCTTCCATCAGGCGCCAGAGGGCGGCCAGCTCCGCCTCCGGCTGGGTGCAGGCGTATTCTGCTTCAGCAATGGGTGCCTTTCGCTTGGTCTCGAGCTGCGGCCAGATGGCCAGCACCAGCCGGTAGAGCTCCACCGCCCGCTGCCGGGCGGCCTGGTTGGACCGGATGGCGTGCTGGGAGACGGAGTCGATCCGGGCCACCTCCGGGCCGGCCAGCGCCTGAAGCAGGGAGGGCGAACCCTGCCGCAGGTAATAGGCGAAGTACCCTTCGATGCTGTGGACGTTGACGGCAACAGTGGTGGCCTCGGCGACGTTCAGCCGGTACTTGAAGACCAGGTCGCTCACCGGCAGCGGCAGGGCGTGGAGCGGATGGTTGAGGTCCTGCAAGTAGTGCAACGAGCGGGCCAGGAAGCGGAAGGCCCAGTAGAAGTCGCCTTTGCGGTAGGCGGCCAGGGCCAGGCGGTAAAAGTGCTCCGCCCGCTCCGGCCCCTCGCCCAGGGAGACCAGGCTCCCCAGGAGCGTATAGCGCTGGTGCCGCCACCCCTGGCTGCCGCCGGTCAGCTTCTGCAGAGGGCTCAGATTCAGGTCCGTGTCCATGTTCCAGTCGGGTTCGGAGGCGTAGGCGGCCAGGATCTCCCGGGCGGAGACCCGGTCGCCGATCTTTTCAAACTTGTATACGACTTTGAACTTGGGGCCGTAGGCGGACTGATTCAACTCCCCGTAGGTGTACGGGGTGACCTCCACGGCGTCGAACGCCGCCAGCTCCTCCAGCCCGCGCAGCGCCTCGCGGGTGATGACC
>JASBVW010000320.1 GCA_029961005.1 Bacillota bacterium | reverse complement strand
CACCTGAGTCCAGAGCTCTTTCCCCTCCTGATCGCCCCCTACCACCCATAAACCGGCCTCTTTAAGCTCTTCCAGGGTCCGGCTCAGATTGGTTACTCGCGCCACGGGCACGTACTCCGCTGCTCCCGCCGCCACCTTGAGCACCGTAGGCGTCAACCCCACTGCCCGATGGCGGGGGATGATCACCCCGTGTACCCCCACCGCTTCCGCCGTGCGCAGCACGGAACCCAGGTTGTGCGGGTCCTCTACGCCATCCAGCACGACCAGGAACGGGTCCTCCCCGCGGGCGCGAGCGGCCGCCAGCAGTTCTCCCACCTCCGCGTAGCGGTGGCCGGCCGCCACCGCCACCACTCCCTGGTGGGCAGCTCCGCCGGCCAGGCGATCCAAGGCCGCCCGCTCCCACTCTTGAACCGGGACCCCTTGCTTGCGAGCCAGCTCTTTGAGCTCAGCGAGGAGACTCCCCCGCACGCCCCGGGCCAGCAAGAGCCTCTGCAGGGGGCGGCCGGCCCGGAGGGCCTCCTGCACCGGGTGGCGCCCCAGGATAAGATCTTCCCTCTCCTTTCGCCGCCGCTCGTCGCCGGGGGGCATCCTCTCCCTCCTTATTCCTGGACGGCCTCTGTTCCCTCCGGCGCCGCCGGCGGGAAGAACTCAGCCAGCCATGGCTCGCGCTCCAGCACCAGTTCCGCCATGCGCCTGACCAAGCGCCTGATCTCCCACTGCGCACCGGGAGTGGCCACCCGCTTGTGGTAGATGTCCAAAAGCGAACGAAGGTTGAGGGTAGTGACGAAGTTGGTGGCCGCTGCGTTAGGCAGGACAAAACGGGCGTCTTCTTTGGGGATGCCCAGGCTGGTCAGCGCATCGTAGGCTTTTTGGGCCCGCTGCAGCTCCTCCCGGTAGAGGGCCAGAGCCTCCGGCCGACCCGCCACAGAAGGCGGAACCACCGCGTCAAAGAGGCCCTGATTGTAGTCCGAGCGCTCGGAGACAAAACGCTGCGACTGGACGGAGAGGCTAACCCCAATGCGATGGCGCGAGTACTGGGCCAAAAGGGCCCGCGAAACGCCCGCTACGGCAAAGGTAACCGTGCAGTGTTCAACGACGCTCCAGTGGCCCGAGGAGAGGATCTTCCTGGCCAGCCGCAGCATCTCTTCCCTCTCCGGTGGCTTGCTCCACAACTCTTGAGGCGTGCGGGCACTGTAACACGTCCGCGCCGCGCACCAGATGATCCGCAGAAAATCAGGGGCCATGACCAAAATGTCCACCTGCATCCTTCAGCCCTCCTCACTTTCCAGCCCGATTTGCACCGCCCTCTGCAACAGCTCTTCCAGCCTCTCTTGCTGCCCCGTCAGATAAAGATAGCCCACCACCGCCTCCCAAGCCGTGCTGTGGCGGTATTCTTGGGCCCTCACCCCCCGAGGCAGCGGCAGGTGCGCATTGCGCCCCCGCCGGGCCACCTCCCGCTCTTCCTCCGAAAATACCCCCTGCAGGGCGCGCAGGATGCGGGCCTGGGCCTTGGCCTGAACCACTGCCACCGCCAGGCGGTGGAGCCGGTCCACCGCCGCCTCGCCCCGGCTGATCAGGTAATGGCGCACATACAGTTCGAAGACGGCATCGCCCAAATAGGCCAGGGTGGCAACCGGCAACTGCCTCCAGCCTTGCTCCTTCGCCGTGCTCACCGTCTCTAGCTCCGTTTCCAGCGGGTCCCCGCTGGCGTGTCCTCCAGGACGATCCCCAGCTTCTTGAGCC
>JASBVW010000319.1 GCA_029961005.1 Bacillota bacterium | reverse complement strand
TGTCGCGCATCGTCGACGTGAGAAACTACTTGGACTTCCTTGCGGCGGCACTCGTCGAGGAGTTCCTGGCCGAGCATCCGGAGGAGACATTCGAAAGCTACGTAAGCCGTCTCGAAGCCGCACTTGACGACGCCAGCGGAGGGGCAGCGGAGGAGCGAAAGGAGAAGGTTCATCGTGCCAAATGACATCCTGACCTATATTCTCGACAAGGTCCTTGAGGCCATCATCGCCGTCGTGGTGGGTGGAGGCTTCCTCATCGTCCGCCAGAACGTCAATCTCCAGAGGGCGGTGTCCTATGCCGGGCAGGTCGTTTGGGCTGTTGAGCAGCTAGCCAAGCTGAACGGATGGAACAGCACTCAGAAGAAGAAGGAGGCCGAGGCCCGTTTCAGCGCATGGCTGGCGGCCCACCACATCAAGCTCTCACCCGAGGAGATCGACACCCTGCTCGAAGCGGCCGTGGCCGATCTCAACCAAACGCTGATCGAACTCGGCCTCAAGCAAGCCCCTGCGCTTGTGGCCCACACTCAGGGCGGGCAGGCACAAGCCTGACAACAGAAGTCCTCCCCCTCCCCTCCGGGGTCTAGATACACGAGGAAGGGCCTGGTAGCCACCAGGCCCTTCCTCATTCCCCGCCCGGGTAGTCCTGAATCTCCTCACCCGGCCCATCTTCGATGAAGCTCCGCAGGGTGGAGAAGATGAATCGCATGGGGTCGTCTGCCACCAACTCGTCGACGATCTGCTGGAGACTCTGGGAGAGCATCCTGTAGGTGCTGGCCGCGTCCCGGATGCGGGCGTTGCGATAGCCCCCGCGGATGCGGCGCACGGCCTGTGGCACGTCGGGCAGGTTGAGTTGCCGGAACACCTCGTCGAGGTCGAGGAGCAAATCAGCGTTTCGGCGCCGCCACTCAGACTGCCGTTTCATGGTCCGGTGGCTGGGACAGTAAAGCGGGTCATCCGGCTGGCGCGGCCTCCCGCAGAGGACGCACAAGCCTTTCGCCTTCCGTTCCTCCCGGCGCCGCGCCGCCGAGGTCCGCCGGCATGTATCGCAGTATTGGCGCGGTCTTCCCGGGGTCACATCCTGCTGGAAGTGGGTGCCGCAGCCCTTACAGATCGCGGACCTGCTCCGCTTCATGTGCCTCTCCGGGCGGACTCGATGGCCCGTGCCACGTCCCGTGTGGTGTGGAGCCCGAAGTCACCGAGGGCCAGCTCCCATGCGTCGCCCCACGCCTGCCGAGCCAGCTCCTCCAGCTCCAGGCAGATCGCCCCGAGGTCCCAGGACCCTGCGCGGCTCCAGGCGATGCGGAGGAGGCGGGTGACATCGCCCGCCTCCCGCGCCTCGACGAGCGGCTGCTCATACGCCGCCACCGCTTTGCCACCTCCGGAGAAGAATCCGGGCGCGCTCGACGAGGGCCTGGGCCTTCTTGCGGCTCCTCCCGGCCTCCCGGTAGGCGATAGCCGTGGCGATCTCCCGGGCGTGCTTCTCATTCTTGGGCTTGATGTTGCCGATCTTTCCCGTCTCGTGGTACGTGTGCATCAGCTCTTCGATGTTCCGTGAGATCACTTCGTCGCTACGGCCGGGCTTGAGCGGCATCCCAATCCCTCCAACAGACCATAGGCGCGACTAGACCGGCACGTTTTCCGACCGGGCGGGGAGACCTAGAAGCTTGTGTACAGCCTCCCGAACACTGGGGTCGCTCCGACGTAGTGTGCGTAGGACATCGTCCGAGTGAAGAGCCTCGTCCATGCCCATCAA
>JASBVW010000013.1 GCA_029961005.1 Bacillota bacterium | reverse complement strand
CGCCAGCCGGTTTGCTCGTCCCGGTAGACCAGGCGCCTGGCCTCCTCGTCCAGCAGCGGAGCCCCCGGGCTGAGCAGTCCCACCCGCCGCAGCACTTCATTGAGGGGGGCCAGGAGCCTCCCCTTGGGCAACGCAATGGTCAATGGCCGGTCCACGACCTCTCCTCCTCATGGTAAAAAGCCCCCTTCCGGCGGAAGGGGGCTGGGGTTCAGAACAGACTAAGCCGCCCGCTCCCGTCTGGCGCTCCCGCCCTGGACCGCCTGCCGGCTCATCTCCAGCAGCGGATAAATGACGCCGGTGCCGATGGTGTTGAGCAAGGCGGTGGGCAGCACCACCGTGGTGTAGAGCACGCCAAAGGGCGCCGGCGGCAGAGCCACCAGCCGGGCCACCCCCAAAAAGATGGCCCCGCTGATCAGGGTGCCGACCGCCCCCAGGATAGGGGCCAGGATCTTGGCGTTAATCCGCCCCCGCAAGAGGCGCGCCAGGGCCAGCACCACAAAGGCCGTACAGATCTTGTCCACGAAGTTGCCCACCTGCCCGCCGGGGAAGGTGGTGGTAAGGGCGGTGATGATCCCCGCCAGGACCCCGGCCTCCGCCGCCAGGTAGACCTCCGGCAAAAGAAGCACCGCGCTGATGAGCATGACTAACATGAAATCGGGGCGCATCCCCCCTACTGTCCAGAACGGAATGGAGTGGAGGATGTACCCGATGGCCATCAGCAGCGCAACCACGATTAAATCCCGCAACCTCATCTCTGCTCGTCTCCTCTCTGCATAAGCTTCAGTAGGTCCATTATATCCCAAATCTGCTCGCCAGGCAAGGGCAGGGTGGATTCTACCGGCCAGAAGTAGAGGGCCAACCTCCCGCCCTTCCACTCTCCCCGGCAGGTGAGGATCCCCCGGAGGCCGCTACCCCGGGCGTAGAGCATGCGCTCCTCCGCGCCGCGCTCCACCACTTCCCGGGCCACGACCACCCCCGCTGCTCTGATCCGCCCCGCCAGAGCCGAGACCTCTGCCTCGGCCGCCCCCTCCGCCACCAGGAGAAGGGCCGGCCGAGGTTGAGCGACCCGGCGGCCGGCGAGGGAAAGAACCTGCATGACCCGCTCCACCCCCAGAGCGAAGCCCACCGCGGGCAAGGAGTGGGAGTCAAACTGCCCGATCAGGCGGTCGTAGCGGCCCCCGGTGCAGAGGGTAAAGCCCAGCTGGGGGGCATACCCTTCCAGGACGAGGCCGGTATAGTAGGCCAGGTCCTTCACCATGCCCAGGTCCAGCCAGACCCTTCCCCTGGCCTCCGAGGCCTCCAAGACGGCCCAAATCTCCTCCAAATCCGCCAGGGCCTCCCGCGCTCGCTCACCCCGGGCCAGGCGGCGAGCCTCCACCAACACTTCTTCCCCGCCGCGCAGGCGCACCAGGGTCTCCACCGCCCGGCGCCCCTCCGGCGGAACCCCCCGCCCGACCAGGATCGCCTCCAGCTCCACCAGGTCCTTCCGCAGAGCCGCCCGGCGGATCCGCTCCTCGTCCTCCCCGTGGAGTCCGGAGTCCTCCAGGACGGCGTTGAAGAAGCCCACGTGCCCCACGTCGACCCGCACATCGGGGACCCCGGCCGCCTGCAGGGCCAGCAGGGACAGCAGGACGATTTCGGCGTCGGCCCGGGGCTCCCGAGCGCCGATGAGCTCCACGCCGGCCTGGTAAAACTCCCGGTGCCGCCCCACCCCTGTCTCCCCGTGGCGGAAGACGTTGGCGATGTAGAAGAGGCGCAAGGGCAGAGGGTGCTGGACCAGCCGCGTGGCCACCAGCCGCGCAATGGGAGCGGTGACGTCCGAGCGCAGGGTCAAAACCTCTCCCTCGCGGTCGAAGAAGCGAAAGCTCTGCTCCTCCAGGCGCCCCCCATTGGCCCGGCTCAGCACTTCGGCAAACTCCAGGGTGGGGGTGATCACCTCCCGGTACCCCCAGAGGGTGAAGAGGGCCCGCACCTTCTCCTCGATCGCCCTTTTTTCTTCCGCTTCGGGAGGGAGGAAATCCTTCACGCCCCGCGGCGTCCGCACCGGGGTCTTCTCCATGGCACTCCCTTCCTGGAACACGCCCTCAACGGGCGAGGGCGAAGTTGACGGCAAAGAGAGCCGCCACGATGTACATGAGCGGATGGACGTCCCGCCACTGGCCCCGCAGGACCTTGATCAGGGTATAGCCGACGAAGCCGAACCCGATCCCGTGGGAGATGCTGAAGGTGAGCGGAATGCCCAGGATGGTCAAAAAGGCTGGCAGGGCCTCGTCCACCCGGTCAAAGGGGATGTCCCGGATCACGTTCATCATCAAGAAGCCAACCACAATCAAAGCCGGGGCCGTCGCGGCCGCAGGCACAATGCCGGCCACCGGCGCAAAGGGGAGGGCCAAGAGGAAGAGGATTCCCACCACGAGGGAGGTCAATCCCGTCCGCCCGCCTTCCGCCACACCGGCGGCGCTCTCGATGTAGGTGGTGACGGAGCTGGCGCTGGTCAAGCCACCGACCATGGCAGCCAGCGAATCCACCAGCAGGACGTTCTTCAGCCGGGGGAGCGAGCCGTCCCGGTTCAAAAAGCCCCCCTCCCCGCCCACGGCGATGACCGTGCCCATAGTGTCGAAGAAGTCAGTGATCAGGAGCGCAAAGATGGTGGGCACGAGGCTCAGTTTTAAGGCCCCCAGGAGGTCCAACCGGCCGAAGGTGGACCAGTCCACGCTGGCCGTCACCCACTGCTGCGGCAGTTTGGCCACGCCGGCCAGGAGGGCCAGGAAGGTGCTGATGATGATGCCCAAAAGGATGGCTCCCTTGACCCGGCGGGCCACCAGCACCCCGGTGATGACCAGCCCGGCCAGGGCCACCAAAACCGAAGGCTGGTGAAAGTTGCCCAGCTTGACAAAAGTGACCGGGTCGCTGGCCACGATCCCGCCTTCCTTCAAACCGATAAAGGCAATGAAGAGGCCGATGCCCACCCCGATGGCGCGCTTCAAGGAGATGGGGATGGCGTTCATGACCGCCTCTCGGACGTTGGTGAGCACGAAGAAGGTCACCACCGCGCCTTCGATGAAGACCATGGCCATCGCCACCTGCCAGGGGAGCTTCATCCCCAGGACCAACCCGAAGGCCACCACCGCGTTCAACCCCATCCCGGGGGCCAGGGCAAAGGGATAGTTGGTGGCCAGCCCCATCAGGATGGTGGTGGAGGCCGCAGCCAGGCAGGTCATGGCCATGGTGGCGGCAAAGGGCAGGCCCGCGTTCTGGAGGATGGAGGGGTTGACAAAGATGATGTAGGACATGGTCATAAAGGTGGTCAACCCCGCGATCAGCTCAGTGCGCAGGTCCGTCCCCCGCTCCTTCAACCTAAAGAACCGCTCCAGCCAAGGCAAGATTCATTCCTCCCTCCATGTAGGTCGTCTTTCGGTCCAGCCCTCTGTGGCTGTGAATTAACAGATCTAGGATCTTCTCCATAAAAACAGGAAATCCTTTTCTGCCCTACTCCCATTCAATGGTAGCCGGCGGCTTGGAGGTAATGTCGTACACCAGGCGCGTCACAGCCGGGACCTCGTTCATCACCCGGTTGGAGATGCGCTCCAAGACCTCGTAAGGCAGGCGCGCCCAGTCCGCCGTCATCCCGTCCTCGCTGGTCACCGCCCGCAGGGCGGCCGTATAGCCGTAACTGCGCCCGTCGCCCATCACCCCCACCGTCCGCAGGTCGGTCAGCACGGCAAAAGACTGCCAAAGTTGGCGGTACAGGCCGGCCCGCCTGATCTCCTCCAGAACGATGGCGTCTATCCGGCGCAGGAGCTCCAGGCGCTCCTCCGTCACCTCCCCGATGATGCGGATGGCCAGGCCCGGCCCGGGGAAGGGCTGGCGCCAGACGATCTCCTCGGGCAGCCCCAGCTCCAGGGCCACCGCCCGCACCTCGTCCTTGAAGAGGTAGCGCAGGGGCTCCAAAAGCTCCAGGTTCATGCGGTCGGGCAGCCCGCCTACGTTGTGGTGGGACTTGATCACGGCCGCGTGGCCAGCGCCGCTCTCGATCACGTCGGGATAAGTAGTACCCTGGACCAAGAAGGAGATCTCCCCCAGCCGGCCCGCTTCTTCTTCAAAGACCCGGATAAACTCCTCGCCGATGAGCTTGCGCTTGGCCTCCGGGTCCCGCACCCCGGCCAGGCGCCGGAGAAACCGCTCCCGGGCCTGCACGGCGATGAGGTTGGCCTTAAACTCCCGCCGGAAGGTCTCCTCCACCTGTTCCGGCTCCCCCTGCCGCAAAAGGCCGTGATCCACGAAGATGCAGGTCAGCTGGTCGCCGATGGCCCGGTGCACCAGCGCAGCGGCTACAGCCGAGTCCACGCCGCCGCTGAGGGCGCAGACGGCCCGCCGCCCGCCCACCCGCTCCCGGATCTCCTCCACGGAGCGGGCGATGAAGGATTCCATGGTCCACTGGCCGCTGCAGCCGCAGATGCGGAAAAGAAAGTTGGCGATGATCTCCCGGCCCCCCTCAGTGTGTACCACCTCGGGGTGGAACTGGACGCCGAAGAGGCGCCGCTCCGAGTCGGCCATGGCCGCCACCGGAGTGTTTTCGGTCCGGGCCAGCACCCGGAAGCCGGGCGGCGCCTCGCGCACCAGGTCGCCGTGGCTCATCCAGGTGACCAGTGCCCTCCCCTCCCCCGCCAGGCCGGCGAAGAGTTCCCCTTCCTCCAAGAGCAGGAGGCGGGTGCGCCCGTACTCCCGCTGCGCTGCCGGCTCCACCCGGCCACGGAGCAGGTGCGCCATCAGCTGCATGCCGTAGCAGATGCCTAAAACGGGCAAACCCAGCTGAAAGACCTCTTCCGCGCAGCGGGGGGCTCCCTCTTCATAGATGCTGGCCGGCCCTCCCGAGAGGATGACTCCCCGCGTCTGACCCGCCGCGACCTCCGCGGGAGCGGCATGGTAGGGCAAAATGTCGCAGTAGACGTGGGCCTCCCGGACCCGGCGCGCGATGAGCTGGGTGTACTGCCCGCCGAAGTCGAGGATGACGATGCGCTCCACCTGATCACCCCTTCAGAACAGTTCCCGGATCTTCTCCTGGTCCACCGCGGCGATGTAGGGCAGGTTGCGGAAGTGCACCTTGCAGTCGAGCCCGTACCCCACCACGAAGCGGTACGGGATGCGAAAACCCAGGTAGTCCACGGGCACCTCCACCACCCGCCGGTCCGGCTTGTCCAAGAGGGTGCAGATGCGCACGCCGGCCGGCTGCCGCGCCTGCAGGTTCTCCCTCAGGTAGCGCAGGGTAAGCCCGGTGTCGATGATGTCCTCCACCACCAGCACCTCTCTCCCCTCCACCACTTCATCCAGGTCCTTGAGAATCCGGACCACCCCCGAAGAGAGCGTGGCCGCTCCATAACTGGAGACGGCCATAAAATCCACCTGCACCGGGATGGTGATGTGGCGCAAAAGGTCCGAGAGAAAGATCACGGCCCCCTTGAGGATGCCGATCAACAAGAGGTCGCGCCCGGCGTAGTCCCGGCTGATCTGCGCCCCCAGCTCGGCCACCCGACCTTGGATCTGCTCCGCCGTCAGCAGGACCTCGCTCAGGTAATACTCCAGCTTCCGATTCATCCGCACTCCGTTGCTCACTGCTCCTTTCCTCCCCGGCTCTTGTCTTTTTCCTCCAGTACCTGCCCCGTCTGCCTGGTGTCGTAGCCCCCCAAGGCCCGCACCCGCTCCTGGAAGCGAGGGGAGCGGATCACCTCCAGAAGGAGGGCGATCGGCTCCGTCTCCCACAGGTCCCGGGGTACGATCAGATCGTACCGCTCCTCCCCGACCAGGACAAAGTCCAGTCCCAAAGCCCGGGCGGCCGAGTACAGCCCCAGCCCGGCATCGGCGGAGCCGGAAGCCACCGCCGCCGCCACCGCCATGTGGGTGTACTCCTCCCGCTCGTACCCGCGGATCTGTTTGGGGTCGATCCCCTGCCGCGCCAGTTCTATATCCAGCAGGATGCGGGTGCCGGCCCCTTTCTGCCGATTGATGAAGGTCACCTCCGGCCGGGTGAGGTCAGCAAAGGTGCTTATCCCGAGGGGATTGCCCGGCCGGACGATCAGGCCCTGCTGCCGGTAGGCCAGGTTGACCACCACCACCGGCAGATCGGGGAGGACGCGCCGGATAAAGGGAAAGTTGTACTCGCCCGTCTCCTCATCCAAAAGGTGCGCGCTGGCCAGATGAGCCTCTCCCCGTTTGAGGGCCGCCAGCCCCCCCAGGCTGCCCACCGGAGCCACCGCCAGGTCCCAACCCGGAAAGCGCAGGCGCAGCTCGTCGGCCAAAAGGTCCAAGATCAGATCGTCGCTCCCGGAGAGGAGAACGGTCCGCTCGATCTCTTCCCGCGGCCGGCTCAGCTCCACCTCCACCTCCGCCCCGGCGGCCAAGCCCTGGCTCCCCCGGGGGATTCTCAGCACCCCGTCGGCGTTAACCAGGGAAGTAATCACGCCCGCCCCCCGGGAGATGGGAGAAGCTAAAAGCCTGTCCCGCACCCGCCCCACCCGGACTCGGACAAACTCCTCCACCCCGGGAGGGGAAGGGATCCGCCGCGTGCAAAAAGCCCGCACCCGGGGTGGCGAGGGGAAGGTGCGGTGGAGGAAGTCCCCCAGCAGCGGCTGCAAAAAGAGCTGGGCGGCCAGATAGGCGGAGACCGGATAGCCGGGCAGTCCCAAGACCGGTTTGCCCTCCGCTATTCCCAGCACCACCGGTTTCCCGGGGCGCGTAGCTACGCCATGCACCAGTACCCGGCCCAGGGCGGCGATGGACCGGGCGGCGTAATCCCGGGTCCCGGCGGAAGAGCCGGCGTTGAGGACCACCACATCGGCTTTCTCCAGCGCTTCCTCAATGGCCCGGCGCAGCAGGGCCTCGTCGTCCCGGACCACCGGCCGGCGCTCTGCCTCTCCCCCCCACTCCTGAATCAGGCCGGCCAGGACGTGCGAGTTGTACTCCACCACCTCCCCCGGCCGCAGCGCTGCGTCCGGGGGCAGGCCGGGGAGTTGGGCCAAGCGGGCCGCCAGGTCCACCACCTCGTCCCCGCTGGGGATGATAGCCACCCGCGGGCGGCGACGCACCCGCACCGACAGAACTCCTCCCGCCAGGAGGGCGCCCACGTCCTGCGGCCGCACCACGTGATTACTGGGCAGGATCATCTCCGCCCGGATGATGTCCTCGCCGATCGGGCGCACGTCCTGCCAGGGGGCAACGGCCGCCAGGATCTCGTACCCCCCGGCCACCGGCTGCACCTCTTCAATCCTGATCACGGCATCGCAGCCGGGCGGGAGGGGTTGGCCCGTATTGACCGGCACCGCGCGCTCCGGGGGAAGAACGACGGGGTTGGTTTCGCTGGCGCCAAAGGTATCGGCGGCCCGAACGGCAAGCCCGTCCATGGCCGCCGCGTGGTAATGGGGAGAAGAAAGGCGGGCCACCACCGGTTCCGCCGTCACCCTGCCCAGGGCTTCCCAGGCTGGGACCTCCTCCACCGCCTCGGGCGGCCACCCCGCCTGGCGCAGGGCGGTGCGCAGCTGGAGTAGGGCCTCCTCCCAGGGCACCTCCGTCAGGTAGATCTGGCGCTCGCTCGGACTTTCCACCGGGTTTCCTCCTCGCCGCTAAAAAAGCTCCACCTGCACCAGCGTCCCCTGCAGCAAGCCCTCAGAAGCCGAGGGGATGCGGACCAGCCCGTCCGCCTTGGTCATGGTGGTCAAAAGGCCGGACTTGCCCAGCACGGGCTCCGCCCACCACTCGTCCCCTTCCCGCAAGAGCCGTACCCGGACGAAGTCTTCGCGCCCAGGGGCGGAGGGCAGGTTCCTCTTCAGGCGGGCGGGGACAGTGGGCGGAGGGAGCTCTGCCGGTCGCCGGCCCAAGAGGTGTTCCAGCACTGGTCGCACCAGCTGGGCAAAGACCACCATGGCGGAGACGGGATGGCCGGGCAGGCCGAAGATGGGTTTCCCCCGGGCCACGCCGCCGATGGCGGGCTTGCCCGGTTGCAGAGCCAGCCCGTGCACCAGCACCCCCGGCGCTCCCAGCTCCTGAATCACCTGGAGGGTGTAATCCCGCCGCCCCACCGAGCTGCCGCCGGAGAGGAGGAGGAGGTCGCACTGGGCTAAGAGCTCCGCCGAGCGGCGGTACAAGGCCTGATAATCGTCCGGCACGATCCCGCCCAAGCGCGGGAGCCCCCCCGCCTCCTGCACCAGGCCCGCCAGGGAGTAGCTGTTGACGTCCCGCACCTGGCCGGGGGCGGGCTTCTCCTCCGGCGCCACCACCTCGTCGCCCGTGGCGAGGATCCCCACCACCGGGCGCCTCCTCACCCGCACCCTGGTATAGCCGGCAGCGGAGAGGAGCCCCAAGTCCTGCGGCCGCAGGCGGTGGCCCGCGGGCAGAATCACCTGGCCGGCCCGCAAGTCATCCCCCGGCTCGACCACGTTTTCGCCCGGCGCTACCGGGCGGTAGACCTCAATCACGCCCTCGGAGACGTGTTCTACGTATTCCAGCATTACCACCGCGTCGGCTCCGGGTGGGAGCATGCCGCCCGTAGAGATGGCAAAAGAAGAAAGGGGCGGCAAAGGGTCCCGCGCCTCTTCCCCCATGGGGATGGTCCCGACCACCTCCAGCATGGCCGGAGCGGATTCGCTGGCGCCAAAGGTATCCCGTGCCCGCACGGCAAAGCCGTCCACCGTGGAACGGCGAAAGCCGGGGACATCTTCCTGCGCGCGGACATCCTCCGCCAGAACCCTGCCGCAGGCCTCCAGGAGGCCCACCTCCTCGGACGGCAGCTGTCCGGGCAAGTGAGATTTCAGCCGGGCACAGGCCTCCGGCACGCTGATCAGGTCGTAAAACTCGTTCATCAACCGAAGCACCCCAGCTGGCAGCCCTTGATCTTGATCTTCAGGCGGTTGGCCTCCCGGCCCACCTGGAGGGGCGGCACCCCCAGTTCTTCTGCCAGCTTCAGGGCCTCCCGGCAGGCGATGCGGCCCTCCACGGCCCTCTGCCGCAGGGCGGAGGCGATGGCCTCCTGAGAGGCGCCGCCGGCCTTTTGCCCTTCCTCCTCCCTTGCCACCTGCTTCACCTCCCGGTCAAAAGCCCACCGCCAGCCCCAACGAGGCGGCCTCCAACCGGCGCAAGCCCTCCGCCGAGGCGGCGGCCAGGTCGAGGTGGACCGGCCCCCAAGCCAGGCCCAGCCCCGCGGTGGCCGTAGGGGCTTCACTCCGGCTCATCAGTACCCCGCCGCGCAGGGCCAGCACTCCGAAGATGGTCTTTTCCAGGCCCACGCGATAGCTCTCCGCCCCTCCGTCCAGGTTGCGGACCAGATCACCGGCCAAGGTCCAGCCGCCGGGTGGGCAGAGGGCCACTCCGGCCTGGAGGACGCGTGGCCGGCGGGTCGGCAGCTCTTCGCCGGCCGGAGGCAGATCCCCTTTCCACTTCAAGTCCGAGGAGAGATCCCGCACCACCAGGCCCGCCCTGACCCAGGGGGTGAGCCTGCTCTGCAGGCCCAGGTCCACCCCATAGCCCTGCCCCTCGGCCGATTGCTCCGTGACCTTCTCGTTTTCCTCTTTCCAGCTCTGGTACCGCCCGTTGTACGCCTTCAGGTTTACGCCCGCCGAAAGCCGCCCCAGGAGGGGGAGGTCCACCAGGGGAAGGCCGAAGGTCATGGTGGAGGCCACGGTGTACAAAGAACTGAAACTACTTGTACTGTCGGTGGGCGAACGGTCAACCTGCCACTGGCCCCGCCCTTCCCCGAGCACGTTGACCCCGAAGCGGCTGGTGGCGAAACCGAGGGGCATGGCTGTCACTTCCACCTCACCAGTGAACTGGTTTTTTTCCGGGTACAGCTCCCCCAGGCGGTGGAGGTCGGTCACCGCGCTTAAGGCTTCCCAATCCGTGGTCTTGACCGTCACGGAAGGGGTGATGGCAAAGCGGCGGATCTGGACGATGCCCGCCGGGTTCCAGTAGGCAGCGGTGGCATCCTCCGCCAGGGCGACAAAGGCCCCTCCCATCCCCCAGGCCCGCACGCCGGGGCCCATGAGGGATGGATCGCCTAGGGAGGCCGCCCGCGCCTGAAAAAAGGCCGCCCCCCAGAGCTCTGCTGCCAGAATGCCCCCGGCCAGCCAAGCCCACAAGAACCGGGAGCGGAGAACCTGAGCTGAACGCGCTGCCATAACCGTTACTCCCTCTCTTGCCCTGAATTTGTGGAGGATAAGCTCAGCTTTTGGGGTTTTACTTCGACGGCCCGCCTCCCCTCTCCTCTGTGGAGAAAAAATCCACAATATTCACAGGTTTATCCACAATCTTTCCACATGATCCACCTGACACTCTCCCTAAGGGGAGGGACGGGTCGGCGTTGAGGGACCAAGCAGCCTCTTCCCCGCCGCGCCAGCGGTGATAGCCGGCGCAGGCCACCATGGCGGCGTTGTCGGTGCACAGCTCCGGGGGCGGGAAGAAGGCCTCCAGACCCCTGGCCCCTGCCTCTGCCTGGACCCGGCGGCGCAGCGTCTCGTTGGCCGCCACACCTCCGGCCAGGGCCACCTGCCGCACCCTTTTTCTCTGGGCAGCGCGCATCAGCCTTTCCACCAGCACGTCCACCACTGCCTCTTGGTAGCTGGCCGCCAGATCGGCCAACACCCCCGGGGGGAGCCTGGCAGGGTCGCCGCCCCGTGCCTCCAGGTAGTGCAGGGCGGCTGTCTTGAGGCCGCTAAAGCTCATCTCCAGGGTCTCCTCGCCGGCCAGGGCGCGCGGCAGCGGGACGGCGGCTGGATCTCCCTTCCGGGCCAGCTCCTCCAGGGCCGCGCCGCCGGGATACCCCAGCCCGAGGTGGCGGGCTAGCTTATCCAGGGCCTCGCCGGCCGCGTCATCCCTGGTTCGCCCCAGGACCTCTAATTGACCGGAGGTAGAGAGATACACCAGTTCGGAATGCCCGCCTGAAACAATCAAGCAGACCAAAGGCGGGCTCAGGTCGGGATGGGCCAGAAAGTTGGCGTAGAGGTGGGCTTCTACGTGATTGACCCCCACCAGAGGCACCTTCCAGGCAAAGGCCAGGGCCTTGGCCAGAGCCACGCCCACCAGGAGGCTTCCCACCAAGCCCGGGCCCTGCGTCACGGCCACCAGGTCCGGGGGCCTCTTCTCCAGCCCAGCCTGGCGCAGGGCTGCATCCACCACAGGAAGGATGGCTTCTAGGTGGCGGCGCGAAGCTACTTCCGGGACTACCCCACCGTAGCGCCGGTGGAGCTCCGCCTGGGAAGCGATCACGTTGGAGCAGATCTCCCGCCCGCCGCGCACCACCGCCGCCGCCGTCTCGTCGCAGGAAGTCTCGAGGCCCAAAACCATAGCCTCTTCCGTCAAAGGTCCTCTTTCCACATGATCACCGCGTCTTCGTCATTGTCCTGATAGTAGCCCGGCCGGATGCCGACCCGGCGAAAACCTTCCTCCTGGTAGAGGCGTTGGGCCCCCAGGTTAGAGACCCGCACCTCCAGGGTCATCCTCCTGCTACCCCGCTCCCGGGCCCAGTGCATGGCCTCCCGCAGCAGCCGGCGGCCTATCCCGACCCTGCGCCGGTCGGGGTGCACCGCCAGGGTGGTCACGTGGGCCTCGTCCAAGACGAGCCACATCCCCACATAACCCACGACCTTCCCCTTCTCCACCGCCACCAGGTAGAGGGCCCGCTCGTTCTCGCACAACTCCGAGGCAAAGGCTTGCCGCGTCCAGGGGGTGGGGAAGGAGCGCTCTTCGATAGTCAGCACCTGATCGAGGTCCTCCAGGTTCATCCTCCGGACTTCCAGCTCGTCAGCCGCGCCTGGTGCGTTCACTCGTTCCACACTCACCGTTCTCCTCCGCCTGCCCTTTCATTCTTGCGCGCGCTTGTAGCGGGAGGCTTCACGTACAGAGGAAGGAGCGAAAAAGGGTCCTGCCGTTCTCCGCGCTCCCACCGCTGCTCCCCCAAAGCCGCCACCCAGGAAGCCCGCGGGCTTCCCAGGGCGGAAGGTATGATCTGAGCACCCTCCCCGAAGAGCTCGAGCAGGGCGCTCCGGTTCGCCAGCGCACCGTCGCCTGTAAAGGCCACCGGCTGGGTACACCCGGCCAAAAACGCAGGTAAGTGCGCGACCTCGGCCACCTCATAACCGGTCAACCGGGTGGGTTCCGTTCCCCAGCCTTTACTCCGGTAGAGGGCGGTATAGACGCGGCCGCGGCGGGCGTCGATCAGCGGGCAGATGTAGCCGCAGCCCAGGCTGGCCCCATAGGCCAACGCATCCAGGCTCCCGACCGCCACCAGCGGTTTGCGCAGGGCGTAGGCCAGCCCCTTAGCCGTGGCCACCCCGATGCGCAGGCCGGTAAAGGAGCCCGGGCCGATAGAAACAGCGATGAGATCCAGCTCCTTCGGTTCAACCCCTGCCTCAGCCAGGAGGCGGACCAGAGCCGGCATCAACCGCTCCGAGTGGGTGCGCTGAATGTTGAGGCTGTAC
>JASBVW010000012.1 GCA_029961005.1 Bacillota bacterium | reverse complement strand
GGGGAGGCTCGCAGCCCAGCCCCTGCTCCTCCCCTTGACGCTCACCCTTTCCCCCGCCGAAGCTCAGGCCTTGGCCGCGCACCGGGAGGAGGTGGAGCGCTGGGGACTGGTAGTAGAAGAGTTCGGCCCCCGGGCTTACCTCATCCGCGCCCTTCCTCTCCCTCTGGCGGCGGAAGGCGGAACGGTGGATGCGGTGGCGCTGGTGCGGGACCTCCTCCTGGAGCTGGGGGGGGAGGGGTGGGCGAAGGCGGTCGGCGCGGGGGCGGGTGTGCGCCAGCTGCAGCTTTTGGCCTGTCGGGGGGCCATCAAGGCCGGACAAGTTCTTCAGCCGGAGGAGGCCGAAGCCCTGCTGCAAAAGCTTTGGCGCACCACCTCCCCCTGGACGTGCGCCCACGGGCGCCCCACCGCCCTCTACCTCCCGTGGGCGGAGCTGGAACGGCGCTTTCTGCGCCAGGAGGGTAGCAAAGAAGCTAAATGAAGGAGTCCTTTCTCGTCACCACAGCGCGCCGGGCCGACCGGGCCCTGCAGCTCGCCGCTCAGGAGTTGGCCCGCCGGTACGGGCAGCCCTACGTGCCGCGCTCTGCCCTTTCCACCGTACCTGTGGGGACGCTGGTGGTAGGGCGAGACGGGCTCCGGTTCTACGGAGAGGGGGGAGAGCTCCGCTTTCACCCCGGCCTGGCGGTGGTACGCATTAAAAGGCTCTTGGCAGGGGAAAAAGATCACCTGGTGGAGGCGCTGGACCTCCGGCGCGGGGATGCCGTGCTCGACTGCACGTTAGGGCTGGCCGCCGACGCCATTGTGGCTTCTTACGCGGTGGGCGAGGAAGGGATGGTGGTGGGGGTAGAAAGCTCCCTGCCCCTGGTGGCCTTGGTGGAGCAGGGGTTGCGCACCTACCAGTCCGGGCGCCGCTGGGTGGACGAGGCCATGCGCCGGATCCGGGTGGTGCACGCCGACCATCGGGAGTACCTTGCCACCTGTCCCGACCGCTCCTTCGACGCGGTCTACTTCGACCCTTTGTTTCGCTGGCCGGTGGAGCGGTCCTCTGCCTTGGAGCCCTTCCGCCCCTTGGCCAATCCGGCTCCGCTCTCGCCGGAGGCGGTGGCCGAGGCCAGGCGGGTGGCCAGGCGGCGGGTGGTCCTCAAGGAACGGCGGGGGAGCCCTGAATTTGCCCGGCTGGGCTTTGTGCACCTGTTAGGAGGCCGGAGTAGCCGGGTGGCGTACGGGTATCAGGAGGTCGAATGATGGCTGGGGAACAGGGGTGCGAAGGTCTACCGCCTTTAGTGGTGCTGGTGGGCCCTACTGGGGTGGGGAAGTCGGCGGTGGCGGTGGAGCTGGCCCTCCTGACGGGGGGAGAGGTGGTCTCCGCCGACTCCATGCAGGTCTACCGCGGCTTGGACATTGGAACGGACAAGATCCCCCCGGCGGAGCGCCGGGGGGTGCCGCATCACCTCCTGGACGTGGTTCCGCCTGATCATACCTTTACCGTGGCTGAATATCAGGCCCTGGCCGTAGAAGTGATCCGGGAGATCCACGCCCGCGGGCGGCTGCCCATTCTGGTGGGCGGGACGGGGCTCTACGTGCGGGCGGTGGTGGACGGCGGTCTCTTCCCCGACCCCGGCCCTCATCCGGAGATCCGGGAGCGCCTGCGGCGGGAAGCAGAGGAGCGGGGGTACCAGCACCTCTATGAGCGCCTGGCGGAGGTGGATCCGGAGGCTGCAGCCAGGTTACATCCCCGGGACTTGAGGCGCGTCATCCGGGCTCTGGAGGTCTACGAGGCCACGGGACAGCCCATTTCTCTCCTCCAAAAGAGGTGGCGCTCGGAGAAGCCCCGCTACGATGCCGTCTTCTTTGGCTTGACCATGGACCGGGCCCGCCTCTACTGCCGCATTGAGGAGCGGGTGGAACGGCAGTTCGCCCGGGGATTGGTGCGGGAGGTGGAGGCGCTCTGGCGGGCGGGATACTTCCGGCGCGGGACGGCCCGCCAGGCCTTGGGCTATAAAGAGATCCTGGGTTATCTGGAGGGCCAGTACGACCTGGAGACAGCCAAGCGCATCCTGAAAGCGGCTACGCGCCACTACGCCAAACGCCAATATACCTGGTTTCGGCGCGACGCCCGCATTACCTGGTTGGATGTGGAGGCCTTTCCCTCCCCTCGGGCGGTGGCGGAGGAAATGGTCCGCCTGCTGGGTGAAAGGAGGAAGGATTTTTTAGGCGCACCGGGGGCGGAGGGGGCGTATAATGCATAGTGCCTGCGAGAGGAGAAGTCTGCATGGCTGGCGCTCAGGCACTCTGGAGCGATTCCTCCGCCATCCTGGCTCAGGTGGAAGCCGGCTCCCTTTCCGCGGCCCAGGCCTTGGCGGCTTTGCGCTCTTGCGCGGAGGGAGCGGAGAACGAGGCCGAAGCCAGGCAAGCTCGTGTCAAAGCCGTACTGGAGGAATTGGATGCCCTGGTGGGGCTCCGCGAGGTTAAGCACCTGGTGCGGGAGATCGCTGCTTTGATCGAGGTTCAGCGGTGGAGGGCCAAGGAGGGCCTGGTGAGCGAACCCGTGGGGCTGCATATGATCTTCCGCGGCAATCCAGGCACGGGCAAGACCAGCGTGGCCCGCATTTTGGGACGCCTGTTTAAAGAAATGGGGGTGTTGCCGAAAGGCCACCTCGTAGAGGTGGAACGGGCGGACCTGGTGGGGGAGTACATCGGCCACACGGCCCAAAAGACGCGCGAGCAGATCCGGCGCGCCTTGGGCGGCATTCTGTTCGTGGATGAGGCCTACTCCCTGGCCCGAGGGGGGGAGAAGGACTTCGGCAAGGAGGCCATCGATACTCTGGTCAAAGCCATGGAGGACCACCGCAATGAACTGGTGCTCATCCTGGCCGGCTATACCAGCGAAATGGAAAGGTTCCTCCGCGTCAACCCGGGCCTGCTCTCCCGCTTCCCCATTCACCTGGATTTCCCCGATTACACCATTGCTGAGCTGATGCAGATTGCAGAGCTTATGGTAAGGAGGCGCCAGTACCGCCTGGAGCCGGAGGCCAGAGTGAAGCTGCAGGAACTTTTGTGGGAGGTCTTTCGTCGCCGCGATCAGTCCTTCGGCAATGCCCGCCTGGTGCGCAATATCATTGAACGGGCCATTCGCCTGCAGGCACTCCGGCTGGTCAAACGGGGTGGAGCCGTGGACCGCCAGGAGTTGATGGCCCTGCGGGCCGAGGATCTGCGCCTGTAAAGCGGGGGATGGACGTGCGGCGTTTTGTGGTCGTGGGAAGACCTAATGTGGGCAAGACCCTCTTCGTCCTCAACTTTGCCGGTTTCCTCGGGCTCCGTCAACTGGAGGTGATCTTTCGCGAGCCGGACGAGCGGTTGTACCTGCGCCGGTATCAACTGGGCGAGGCTTTGGCCGAGCTGGTAGATCCAGAGCCCCACAGCACGCGCTGCCTGCAGTCAGTATTGGTAGACTTGCCGGCCGGTAAAGGGAAAACCCAGGTGGAGCTCCTGGATACGGCCGGGTTGAATAACGGCATTCATCCGATCCCGGCTATCCGGCGGGCCATCGCGCAGACCCTGGGGGTGCTGCGGGAGGTGGACGGCATTCTGCACGTCTTGGATGCGGCGGCCATAGGGCGGGGTGAGGAGGAGCCGGGGGAGCTGGACCGGGAGGTGGCGCGTTTTGGCCGCCTGCGCCCGGCGTACGCCATCCTGGCCAATAAAATGGATCTGCCGGAGGCGGGAAAAGGGCTGGCCCAGTTGCGCCGGGAATTTCCCGGCCAATACATTATTCCCGTGAGCGCCCTGCGCCAGGAGGGCTTTCGCGAGGTGAGGCGGTATGTGGCCGAGCAGCGCTGAAGGCGTGTGGGGATGGGCTGGTTGTTTGGCTGCCACCGCGTTGACCGGGCTGGCCGTGCGCTTGTTGGATGACTTCCTGGACGAACCCGAGCTCCCCTCCGGCTGGCTGGCGCCCCTGGTGGCGCGGGCAGGCCGGGGCGTCATCGCCTATGCCTTGCTTTTTTTGGCTTTGGGGGCGGCCTGCAATCTGGAATGGACGGTGACCCTCTTCTTGAGCGCCTACGCCATTGGAATGGGCCACGAGGGACAGCGCCTGTTGCCCAGCGGCCTGGCGGCCTGGGGGGAGTGTGCGCTGGCCCTGGCGGTGGGGGTAGTCCGGTTTGGCCTCCTTTCTTTAGCTGCTTCTTTTACCGCCGTGCTCTTTGTGCAGCTCCTCGACGACTTGGTGGACGTGGAGGAGGACAAAGAGAGGGGAAGGAGCAACTGGGCGCTGCGCTGGGGCTCCGTAGAATCGGCTCTGGTGGCGGTCTTGGCGGCTCTGCTCTCCTGGGAGTTGTGCTGGCAGCGCTTTTTGCTGGTCGCGGGGGCGGGTTTGGTCCTGGCGCACCGGGGGAGGTAGGGAAGGGCGTGGAGTGGACTTTCAGCCTGAGCGTGCTCTGCCTGGGGTTGCTGGTGGGCTATGCCTTAGGGCGTCGGCAGGGTCGGGGAGAAGGGTTTGGTTTGGGGGCGGCTTACGCCCCCCTGGAGCTGCGGCGCCGGGCCCTTTTGACCGGGCGATGTGCCATCTGCGCCGCAGCTCCGCTGCGATTGACAGCCCCAGGGCGGTATGTTATCATTAGACGGACAAAAACGGCCAAGCCGAGGGAGACTGACGTTCCGCATGCGCTTTACCAAGATGCACGGCCTGGGCAATGACTACATCTACGTAAACGGCTTTGAGGAAGAGGTGGCCGATCCGGCCCAGCTGGCCCGGGCCATGAGCGACCGGCACTTCGGAGTGGGGGCGGATGGCCTCGTCCTCATCCTTCCCTCCCAGAAGGCCGACCTGCGGATGCGCATCTTCAACGCTGACGGCAGCGAAGCCCAGATTTGCGGCAACGCCCTGCGCTGCGTGGGAAAGTACGCCTACGAACGCGGCTTGGTGCCCCGGCCGGCGCTGACCGTGGAGACCCTGGCCGGGGTGCGGGAGGTTGTCCTTCTCCTGGACGGAGGGCGAGTGACGGGAGCGCGGGTAGATATGGGAGCGCCCCGCTTGCGCCGCCGGGAGATTCCCATGGTGGGGCCGGAGGATGAGACGGCCATAGAGGTGGAGGTGCCGGCGGGAGGCCGGTCTTTCACCGTGACCGCGGTCTCGATGGGCAATCCTCATGCTGTCGTCTTTGTTCCAGCGGTAGAAGAGGTCCCCTTGAGCCAGTGGGGCCCCCTCCTCGAACATCACCCTTTCTTCCCCGAGCGGACGAACGTAGAATTCTGTCAAGTCATTAACCCCACCCGGCTGCGGGTCAGGGTGTGGGAGCGGGGGAGCGGCGAAACCCTGGCCTGTGGTTCAGGGGCCTGTGCCGTCCTGGTTGCGGCCGCCCTGACCGGCCGGGCGGAGCGGCAGGCGGAGGTTATCCTCCCCGGCGGGTCTCTCCAGATCGAATGGTCCGGCGATGGACGCGTCTTGATGAGCGGCCCGGCGACGGAGGTTTTCCAGGGCGAATGGCCCACATCACCTACCACAGGAGGTCGGCCATGAAAACAGCCAAGCGGATAGAGAACCTGCCCCCTTACCTCTTTGCCGAAATTGACCGCCAGATCGCAGAGGCGAGGCAGAAGGGGGTGGATGTCATCTCCCTGGGCATCGGAGACCCGGACCGACCTACCCCGGATCACGTGGTGGAGCGGCTGTGTAAAGAGGCGCACAACCCCGTTCACCACCGCTACCCCTCCTACGAAGGCCTTTTAGAATTTCGCGCGGCGGTAGCCGGGTGGTACGAGCGCCGCTTCGGCGTGCACCTGGATCCCCGGACCGAGGTGGTAACCCTCATCGGTTCCAAAGAAGGGATCGCCCACATCTCTTGGTGCTACGTGGACCCGGGGGACGTCAACTTGGTCCCCGACCCGGGCTACCCGGTTTATCACACCGGCACCATCCTGGCCGGCGGGGAGGTCTACCGGCTCCCCCTTCGCCCGGAGCGGGGCTTCCTGCCCGATCTCTCCGCAGTTC
Organism: Bacillota bacterium; assembly: GCA_029961005.1. Lineage (GTDB taxonomy): Bacteria > Bacillota > UBA5301 > JASBVW01 > JASBVW01 > JASBVW01. Next base: position 6,739 of record JASBVW010000012.1, on the reverse strand, counting down.
CCTCTGAGGTGGCCCGGCGGGCCAAGCTGCTCTTCCTCAACTATCCCAACAACCCCACCGGGGCGGTAGCCACCCTCCAATTCTTCGCCGACGTGGTGGCTTTCGCCCGCCAGTACGACTTGTTGGTTTGCCACGATGCAGCCTACTCCGAGATCGGCTTTGACGGCTATCGGGCCCCCAGCTTCCTTCAGGTGCCGGGAGCTAAAGAGGTGGGAATCGAGTTTCATTCCCTTTCTAAAACCTACAATATGACGGGTTGGCGGTTGGGCTGGGCGGCCGGCCAGGCGGAGGCCATTGAGGCCTTGGGGCGGGTTAAGACCAACATCGATTCTGGCGTCTTTCAAGCCATTCAGCTGGCCGGAGTGGAGGCCTTGACCGGTTCCCAAGAGCACGTCCAGGCCATGTGCAACCTCTACCAAGAAAGGCGGGACGCGGTGATTGGGGCTTTGCGGGAACTGGGTTGGCCTGTCACTCCGCCGCAGGCGGGGATTTACGTCTGGGCGCCTGTACCTGCCGGTTATACCTCCGTCTCTTTTGCCGCCCGGGTTTTGGAGGAGTGCGGAGTGGTGGTTACGCCCGGCGTGGGCTACGGAGAAGGCGGGGAGGGCTTCTTCCGCATCTCCCTGTGCGTGCCCAAAGAAAGAATTGAGGAGGCGTTCCGGCGCTGGCGCCAGCGCGGCATAGTCTTCCGGGGATGAGAGGCCAGCTTTGGGAGCAGTTCCAGCTGCCGTCCGGGCTTCTGGGTCTGGTCCGGCGGGCAGAAGAGAAGGTACAGGTGCTCTGGGAGGAGATTAGACGCCGGCGGGCCTTTAACCAGGGAAAGGTCCTGCGGGCGTTTCTCTCTGTGGGCGTAGAGGAGCATCACCTGGTGGGAACCACCGGTTACGGCTACGGTGATGCGGGCCGCCAGGCCCTGGGGGAGGTCTTTGCCCGGGCTCTAGGGGCCGAACGGGCGCTGGTTTCCCCCCAGATTGCCTCTGGTACGCATGCCATTGCGGCCTGCCTCTTTGGGGTCCTGCGCCCCGGCGACCACCTCCTCTTTGCCACCGGCCAGCCCTACGACACCTTGCGAGGGGTGATCGGATGCTGGGGGGAAACTCCGGGATCGCTGCGCGAGCTGGGCGTCTCCTACAGCCAGGTTCCACTCCTTCCGGACGGCCGCGTGGACGTGGCGGGGGTACTGGCGGCTTTGGAACCCCGGACGCGAGTGGTGGCCTTCCAGCGCTCCCGCGGCTATGCGTTGCGCCCCTCCCTCACGCTGGAACAGTTGCGACCGGCTATTGAGGCGGTCAAGGGCGCCCGGCCGGATGTGGTGGTCTTCGTCGACAACTGCTACGGCGAGTTCGTCGAAGAGCAAGAACCAACCGAGCTGGGGGCTGACCTCATGGCCGGGTCTTTAATCAAGAATCCGGGCGGGGGTCTGGCCCCGGGAGGAGGGTATGTGGCCGGGCGCAGCGACTTGGTGGAACGGGTAGCGGCGCGCCTGACCGCTCCCGGCTTAGGAGACCGGGTAGGGCCCACCTACGACTTCCTGCGGCCCCTCTTCCAGGGTTTTTTCCTCGCCCCCCACTTTGTGGGAGAAGCTCTGCTTTCCGCGGTCTTCATTGCCGCCCTGGCAGAGGAGATGGGCCTGGAGGCCGACCCGGCCTGGGATGCGCCTCGGGGCGACATCGTACAGGCCATCATCCTGCGCGATCCCAGGGCTCTGCAGGCCTTCTGCTGCGGCCTGCAGAGCGGGGCGGCCGTCGGGTCGCGGCTGCGGCCCGAACCCTCTCCCATGCCGGGCTATTCCGATCCGGTGTTAATGGTGGGGGGAGGGTTCGTCCAGGGGGCGTCTTTGGAGTTCAGCGCCGACGCCCCTCTCCGCCCTCCTTATGCCGTCTTTCTCCAGGGCGGGTTAGTCCTGGAACAGGCCCAGCTGGCGGTCCTCTTTGGCTTCAAGCGGCTGCAGGAGGAGGGTTTCCTGGATGAGGGGTTTCTCCGGCGGATATCTTGACTTTTAGAGGGAATCTGCTACAATGAATTCTGTTATCGGGCAGGTGGACTGACACCTGGGGCCCGCACCTTGAAAAAAAGGGGGCAAGGAATGGGAATGACCAATGCTTTGGGGCGCCATATCTTGTGCGAGATATACGGCTGTGACCCTGAGGTATTGAACGATCGCAAGGCGATCGAGCGCATCCTAGTTGACGCAGCATTGGTAGCGGGTGCTGAGGTCCGAGAGGTGGCCTTCCACAAGTTCAGCCCGCAAGGGGTGAGCGGAGTGGTGGTCATCTCGGAGTCCCATCTGGCCATTCATACCTGGCCGGAGTTGGGATATGCAGCGGTCGACGTCTTTACCTGCGGTGAGCGCGTCGATCCCTGGGACGCCTGCAACTACATCACGGAACACTTCAAGGCTCAGCACGTGACCGCCTCGGAAGTTAAGCGGGGGATCATGGCTGAGCCGAGGCGACTACAAAAGATCGGGTAAGCTAAGGGGTGTAAAGGCTCTCTTTATGCAAGCTCAAAGCGCAAGCGCTGGTAGACGATGGTAGCTGGCCCTGGACGGGTGAGAAGAAGTCCAGGGTCTCTTTTTGCCCTTCCCGGTGGGGGGAGGATTTTGAGGTTGGCCGTCGAATATGGGTTATGTATCCATCGGCACTGTTATCCATCTCCCGGCTGTGAGGTGAGGTCATGGAGGGCCAAGAAGCGGCGGTCAGAGCGGGGGTGGAAGACCGCCCGGGAAGCAGTCCTGCGTTGGAAGCTTTGAGCGATGAGGAACTGGTGGAGCTGGCGCAGAGGGGGATGGAGAGTGCGACCGAGTTCTTGCTCAAGAAGTACCAAAGGCTGGTCCAGGTTTGGACTAAGCCTTATTTCCTTCAAGGGGGAGACAACGACGACCTCCTGCAGGAGGGAATGATCGGCCTGTACAAGGCGATCCGCGACTTTGCTCCGGGAGGGACGTCTTTTTCTTCCTTTGCGCGGCTTTGCATCGTCCGCCACGTGATTACCGCCATTAAAGGTACCACCAGGCGCAAGCACTTGCCCTTAAACTCTTATACCTCGCTGCATAAGGCGGTGGTTGACTCCGGAGGAGACCGGACTCTCCTGGAGGTGCTGGCCAACACTCGGGTTGACGATCCGGAGAGCCTGGTGATCGACCGGGAACGGCTGGCTATTGCCAAACGCCAGATTCGGGAGCTGCTCAGCAAATTTGAATATGAAGTCTTCAAGCTGTACGTGAACGGCCTCTCTTATCGAGAAATGGCTCGGCTCCTGTCCACTCAGCCCAAGGCCATTGACAACGCCTTGTGCCGGATCAAACACAAGATCGGTCGAACTCTCTCTTAAGCGGGAAGCCGGCGATGCTTTCGCAAAGGAAAAGGGGTAGGGGGGATCTGCGTGGAGCTTGACGTCAGGAGCATCGACCGACTCTTGGGGGAGATCTGCCGCCTCAATGAAGAAATAGCGGTTTCGGCCGACGAGGACGTTGCCGCCAGGATCAAGTCCGATTTGGAGGAGATCCGCCTGGCCTTGCGGGAGGTTTTGATTGCCGGGATCAAGAGCGTGCAAACTGACGTCCGGCGGTGCTGTATTTACGGCCTGAGCAAGATTTGCTCTCAGGAGGACGTGTACGTTCTGATCGAGGCTCTGAACGACGAGGACCCGGGAGTCAGGGCCTGGGCCTTGGAAGGGCTGGGGAGGGTGGCCGACCCTTCGCGGGTGGGGGCTTTGATCCAGGCTTTGGGGGACAGCGATTCCTTTGTCTATTACAGCGCCGCTCTGGCTTTAAAGAAGCTGCCCGCCGACGTTACCATTCGCCCGTTGCTGGACGCCTTGCGTTCCGCCGACCCCACCTTGCGCAAGCGGGTGGTTAAGGTCCTGGGCAGTATGAGGGATGCCCGGGCGGTCGATGCCCTCGTTTCGTGTTACTACAGCCAGGACCCTTCGCTCCGCTACGAGGTCATTGAGGCTCTCTGTTTGATCGGGGACCGCCGCGTGGTGCACACTCTCGTGGCGGCTTTAAATGACGAGGATCGGGATGTACGCATTGCGGCTTTGAAAGGATTGCAGCAGCTGGGGGATGAGAGCGCTATTGCTCCTTTGGTGAAGCTGGCCCTCAGCAGCGAAGAGGAGCGTCCTTATGCGCTGGAGGCGATTATGAATATCTGCGGGCCTGACGCCGTGCTGCCTATCCGGAGGGCTTTGTTGGAGATCGAAGCAGAGGCCGAGCGGATCGCTGAACAACTGGTGGTGATGATGATGAACCGCCAGGCCTTCCTCCCCCTTTGGGAATGGCGCAATCAAACCCTGGCCGCCAATTAGGCTGCTGGTCTTCTTTCTCTTTTCTCTGCTCGTCTGCTGACGTGGCACTTCCAGCCCACGTCTTTTTCGTAGCAGAACGTGGTAGATTAAAATAGCGGAGGAGGGGAGGGAAGGGACGTGTCGCCTGCTTTGCATTGGCTGGTGCGCTTGTTGCTGGCCTCTTTTCTGGGGGCCTTGGTGGGCTTGGAGCGGGAGAGCAGCCATCGCCCGGCGGGCTTGCGCACCCATACCCTGGTGGCGATGGGTTCCGCCTTGGTCATGATCCTGTCCAAGGAGGCTTTCCAATCTTTTCTCCCGGGGAGCTGGGACCCCGGTCGCTTGGCGGCCCAGGTGGTCAGCGGCATAGGCTTTTTGGGGGCGGGAACCATCCTGCGGGAAGGGGTAACGGTAAGGGGGCTTACTACCGCCGCCAGTCTGTGGGTGGTGGCCGGCATTGGCCTGGCTATCGGGGCCGGCTTCTACGCCACCGGGGTGGCGGCTACGCTCCTGGCCACTTTTATTCTTTTTTACGTGCACAGGGTGGAGAACTTCTTCTTCCCGTGGGGTTTTACCACCTTAAAGCTGGAAAAGGAAGGGGCGTTGGACCTGGAGGCGGTGACCAAGCTTCTTCGGGCCGAGGGGATCAGGATCCGCCGGATGACCGCCGAGACTACTCTGGAAGACGGGGTCATCCGCAGCAGCGCCTTCTTCGTCCTCCGGGGCATCGCTCCCGCTCAACAGGCCAAGGTGGCGCTGGCGCTGACCCAACAGGGGTTGGCGAAAAAGGTTTTCTTTGGCGAGTGAGAAGGTGAACGCAGTTGCACATCCTGGTGACCAACGACGACGGAGTCCATGCGGAAGGGATACGGGTGCTGGCCTTAGAGCTGGAGAAGTTGGGGACGGTCACGGTGGTCGCTCCGGACAGGGAGCGGAGCGCCACCGGCCATGCCATCACCATGCACCACCCCCTGCGGGTGGAAGAAGTGCGGCTGGCGGGGACGGAACGCGGGGCGTATATGGTAAACGGAACCCCTTCCGACTGCGTCAAATTGGGAATCGAGGCCCTCACTACAGAGCGGGTAGATCTGGTCGTTTCGGGGATTAATCGGGGCCCTAACCTGGGCACGGACGTTCTTTACTCCGGAACCGTTTCCGGAGCGCTGGAGGCGGCCATTTCCGGCCTTCCGGCCTTTGCCATCTCCCTGGCTACCTACGAGGAGTGGCCCTACGAGTACGCGGCCAGGTTTGCGCGGGCGTTGGCGGAGGAGATCTTACAGAGGCGGGACCTTCCGCCGGGGACCTTGCTGAACGTCAATGTGCCCTGCCTGGAGCCGTCGGAGATCAGCGGGGTGCGGATTACCCGCCTGGGTCTGCGGCGATACAAGAAGGTCTTTGACCAGCGCATTGATCCGCGGGGCAAGACCTATTACTGGTTGGCCGGCGAGGTGGTGGACCTCGACGACGACCCCGATGCCGACACCACTGCCATTCGGAACAACTACATCTCCATTACCCCCCTCCACTTTGACCTCACCCAGCACGGCTTGATTCCGCGCCTGAAGGAGTGGGATCTGACCCGGTGCCTTGCCCTCTCATAAGATAGAGCGGAGAGGGGAAAGGTGAGGAGAGGTGTCGGTGAGGCTCATGTGTTGGCTGGCGTTGGGCTTTGCCCTGGCCGGCGCCCTGGCTATGCTCCTGGGCATGGCCTTCCACAGTTCCGGCGCCCCGCTCCTGTGCCGGCGGGCGGCAGTGGTGGCGGCGGCTTTGAATCTGGTCGGTTATTGGAGTCTGGTGGCGCTTCTGGCGCTACTAGAAATTTTTTCGCTTCGGGGAGGGTAGAAAGGCTGGCGTGCGATGAAGGAAGAGCGCATCCGGGAGTTGGGACGGCAGAGCTTTACGTTGACAGGGGAGGTGCACCTCCTGGTGACCTTCCTCAACAAAGTGTTGAAAGAGCGCAACCTCATCTTCGGTCTGAGTAAAGCCGAGGGGGAGGGGCGATACACGCTGACCATCTACGCTCTGGGCGGAGAAGGCGGGGGTGAGAAAGGGTGAAAAAGCTTAAGGTGGCCGTGCTCATGGGTGGGCGCTCTTCTGAGCGCGAGATTTCCTTACGCACCGGCCAGCAGGTGAGTGCGGCTTTGCGCAGCCTGGGCCACGAGGTGGTGGAGCTGGACGTCACCCCTACCCTGGCGGAAGAGTTGCGAAAAGCGGCAGTTGATGTGGTCTATATTGCCCTCCACGGAAAGTACGGAGAGGATGGCTGCATCCAGGGCTTCTTGGAGATCCTGGGTCTGCCCTACGTGGGTTCCGGCGTGCTGGCCAGCGCCCTGGGAATGGATAAGATCATGTCCAAGCGCATCTTTGCGGCAGAGGGGATCAAAACCCCTCCTTACCTGGTCTGGCGCTGGGTCCCTCACCGGGCCGACCAGGTGGAGGACTTGGCTGCCCGCAT
>JASBVW010000318.1 GCA_029961005.1 Bacillota bacterium | reverse complement strand
TGACCAGGTATGAGCTGGCGGGTATTTTGGCCCGCTTCTTAGAGCACCTGGAGGGCAAGTCGGAGGTCCAGCTGACGCCGGAAGAGAATGAGCTGGTGGAACGCCTGCGCCGCGAGTTTGCCGCCGAGCTCAAGATGCAAAAGGACAGGACGGCCGCCTTGGAGGTGCAGCTGCGGGAAGTCCAAGGGGAACTGGCTCAGCTCAAAAAAGAGAACCAGGAGTTGAAGGAGCAGTTAAACCGCGCGCTCCGGGAAGTGGCCTCCGTGAAGACGGAGGTTACGCGCTTGAATGCCGCTGGCGGCCAGGACATCCGGGCCCGCTTGGATCAGCAGGAGAGCTCAACCCGGCGGCTCTATCTTTTTCTGGCCGTTGTGGCGGTGGCGGCCCTGATCAAATAGAGCTGGTAATTGACGGTAGAAGAGGGAAACCCCCCGGCAATGTCGAAAGGAAGAAAGAGCCTGCCTGAGCGAAGGCGGGCTTTAATGCCGGTGAGAGCAGGGGGGTTTTCTGTGCTCGATATCTTCTACCGCGGCGGTCCGGTAATGTACTTCATTCTTCTCTGTTCCATTCTATCTCTGGCGGTAGCGTTGGAACGCCTTTTCTATTTTATACGCATCCGCACTCCCTACGAAGAGCTCTTGAACGACGTAGAGACGGCCTTGCGGCAGGATAGGCCGCTGGAGGCCATTCAGATCGCGCGGCGCTATCGGGGGCCGGTAGCCAACGTGGTGGCGGCGGCCATCACCCGCCACGGACAGGGGGAAAAGGCCATCCGGGAGGCGGTCCAAAAGGTGGGTCAGGAGGAGGTCTATCAGCTGGAGAAGGGCCTGGCCGTCCTGGAAATGGTGGGCACGGTGTCACCCTTGCTGGGCCTTTTGGGCACGGTGACCGGGCTTATCAAGAGCTTTAACGTCTTGGGGGCGTTGGAGGGGATCGTCAGCCCCGCCGTCCTGAGCATCGGGATCGCCGAGGCCCTGATCACCACTGCAGCGGGTTTGATGGTGGCCATTCCCACCCTGGCGGTTTACACCTTCTTTTCGCGGCTGGTGGACCGCCACTTGGTCAATCTGAATAAGGCGACGGGTGAGATCATTAACCTGATGAGCGGTCGGGGGTGAAGACGTGTACTTCCAGCGCATGCGCCGGCGAAGCCCGGCCCCCCAAATCGTCTCCATGATCGACGTCATGTTTTTCCTGGTGGCCTTCTTTCTCGTCTTCACCACCTTCAAGACGGAGACGGTGGGCCTGAACATTGAACTGCCGCGGGCCGTCACGGGCGTAAAGCAGGCCACCTCCTCCGTGGTGCTCTCCATTACGGAAGGGGGCACCATCTATTACGAGGGCCGGGCGGTGACCCCGGCAGAGCTGCGGACTTTGCTCAGGCCTAAACTGAAAGGACACCCCGAAGTGGTGGTGATTATCAAAGCCGATGAACGCGCCCAGTATAAGAGCCTGGTGGCAGCCATGGACTCAGTGCGCGCCGTAGGCGGTTATCGGATTGCTCTGGCGGTGCAGCGTGAAGTGCCGAGCGGGCAGTGAGGGGTGAGGGACGCGGTGGGTGCAGGCGAAGAGAGAGGCAGGCGCTCTTCTTCCTTTTTGTGGGCTTTGGCGGCCTCGATTTTGTGCCACCTGCTTCTTTTCCTCCTCTTCCCCTCTTGGGTCCCCGGCCGGCCGGGGGGGCAGGGCGGGCTGGCCGGGGGAGAGCTGGTGCGCGTCCTTTTCCTCGGCCAGGTGGAAGGGCAGCCCCCGGAGGAGCAGCCGGTCGAAAAGCCGGCAGAGGTGCTGCCGACTCC